>NZ_JBHVXZ010000083.1:0-44988 GCF_042881395.1 Amycolatopsis sp. NPDC058278
GACCCCGGCGGGGTCACCACGCCCGAGGACCTCTGGCGGCTGGTCGAATCCGAAGCAGACGCCATCGGCGGCTTCCCGGACGACCGCGGCTGGAACCTCGGCGCGCTCTACCACCCGGACCCCGACCACCCGGGCACGTCCTACGTCCGTCAGGGCGGTTTCCTCTACGACGCCGGCGAATTCGACGCCGAGTTCTTCGGCATCAGCCCGCGCGAGGCGCTCGCCACCGACCCGCAGCAGCGGCTGCTGCTGGAGACCGGCTGGGAAGCGATCGAACACGCGGGCATCGACCCGGCCACCCTGACCGGCAGCCGGACCGGGGTGTTCACCGGCGTCATGTACGACGACTACGGCTCGCGGCACGTCCAGGCTCCGCCCGGGTTCGAGGGCTACCTGGTCAGCGGCAGCGCGGGCAGTGTCGCGTCCGGGCGGCTGTCCTACACCCTGGGTTTGGAGGGGCCCGCCGTCACGGTGGACACCGCGTGCTCGTCCTCGCTCGTCGCGATGCACCTCGCCGCCCAGGCGCTGCGGACCGGCGAATGCACGCTGGCTCTGGCGGGCGGGGTCACGGTGATGGCGACGCCGGCGGTGTTCATCGAGTTCAGCCGCCAGCGCGGGCTCGCACCCGACGGCCGCTGCAAGTCCTTCGGCGCCGGCGCGGACGGCGCGGCCTGGGCCGAGGGGGCCGGGATGGTCGTGCTGGAACGGCTCTCCGACGCACAGCGCAACGGCCACCGCGTGCTGGCCCTGCTCCGCGGTTCGGCGGTCAACCAGGACGGCGCGTCCAACGGCCTCACCGCACCCAACGGCCCCTCCCAGGAACGCGTCATCCACCAGGCCCTCGCGAACGCCGGGCTGTCCACATCGGACATCGACGCGGTGGAGGCACACGGCACCGGCACGTCGCTGGGCGACCCGATCGAAGCGCAGGCGCTGCTGGCGACCTACGGGCAGGACCGCGACGAGCCGCTGTGGCTCGGGTCGGTCAAGTCGAACATCGGGCACACCCAGGCCGCCGCCGGGATCGCCGGCGTGATCAAGATGGTGCAGGCGATCGAGCACGCCACCTTGCCGCGGACCCTGCACGCCGACGAACCGACCCCGCACGTGGACTGGGCCACGGGGGCGGTTTCGGTGCTCACCGAAACCCGCGACTGGCCACCGGTGGGACGGCCGCGCCGCGCCGCCGTGTCTTCGTTCGGCATCAGCGGCACCAACGCCCACCTCATCCTCGAACAGCCTCCCGCCACCGAACCGGCGCCGGCTCCCGCTTCCCCGCCGCCGGCGAACCCGGTCCTGTGGCCACTTTCCGCGAAGTCGCCCGCGGCACTCCGAGACCGCGCACGGCAGCTCCTCCCGCTCGCCGGCGGGGAAGGCGCGGACGTCGGCTTCTCGCTGGCCACCACCCGTACCACCTTCGGCCACCGTGCGGTGGTCACCGGAGACCTCCGCCGCGGCCTCGAAGCCCTCGCCGCCGGTGACCCGGACCCCGGCGTCGTCACCGGGATCGCCGATCGCCCGGCGAACCCGGTCTTCGTCTTCCCCGGCCAGGGTTCGCAGTGGATCGGCATGGCCGAGCGGCTGCTGGACACGTCCGAGGTGTTCCACCGCCGGATCACCGAATGCGCCGACGCGCTGGCCGAATTCTGCGACTGGTCGCTCCTGGACGTGCTGCGCGGCGGTTCGCTGGACCGCGTCGACGTCGTGCAACCCGTGCTGTGGGCGGTCATGGTCTCCATCGCCGAGCTGTGGCGCTCCTACGGCGTCCGGCCCGCGGCGGTGATCGGGCATTCGCAGGGCGAGATCGCCGCCGCGACCGTCACCGGTGCGCTGTCGGTGTCCGACGGCGCGCGGGTGGTCGCGCTGCGGAGCCAGGCGCTCGGCGCGCTGGCCGGACAGGGCGGCATGATGTCGGTTTCCCTTCCCGCCGCCGAACTCGGCGGGTACCTGGGCGAATCCGTGTCGATCGCGGCCGTCAACGGGCCGCGGTCGGTCGTCGTGTCCGGCGACCCGGACGCCCTCCGGCGATTGCGGGACGAGCTCACCGCGGCCGGGTACCGCGCCCGGATGGTCGCCGTCGACTACGCTTCCCACTCCGCACACGTGGAACGGATCCGCGAGGACCTGCTGCGGCGGCTGGCCCCGGTCCGTCCACAAGCGACGGACGTGCCCTTCCTCTCGACGGTCACCGGGGCCGCGCTCGACACGGCGACCCTCGACGCCGGCTACTGGTACCGGAACCTGCGCACGACCGTGCGGTTCGAGGACGCCACGCGAGCCGCCCTCGACGCGGGCCACGACCTGTTCATCGAGGCCAGCGCGCATCCGGTGCTCGTCATGGGCGTCCAGGAGACCATCGACGCGACCGGCGCTGATGCCGCCGCGCTCTCCTCCCTGCGCCGCGACGACGGCGGGCTCGACCGGTTCTTCCGTTCGCTCGCCGAGGCCCACGTCCACGGGGCCGAGATCGACTGGGCCGCCGTGTTCCCCGGCGCGCGCAAGGTCGAACTGCCGCGCTACCCGTTCCAGCACCGTCGCTACTGGCTGGCGGCGCCCGAGGTGGCAGGCGACGCCACCGCGTTCGGCCTGACCGCCGGCGGGCACCCGCTGCTCGGCGCGGCCATCGGGCTCGCCGATGGCCGGGGGCACGTCGCCACCGGCCGGCTTTCCCCGCGCACCCAGCCGTGGCTGGCCGACCACGCCGTCGCCGGTGCCGTGCTGCTGCCCGGCGCCGCGTTCGCCGACCTCGCCCTGCACACTGCCGCGACCGTGGGCGAGGACCGCGTGGACGAGCTCACCCTCGAAGCGCCGCTGGTGCTCGACGGGGACGAAGAAGCCACGCTCCAGCTGGTGGTCCACCCGGCCGACGGCACCGGCCGCCGCCCGTTCACCGTGTTCTCCCGCACCGGCGAGGAGGAGCCGTGGACCCGCCACGCCACCGGCCTGCTCGCCAGTGGCGGCACCCGGCCGCGCGCGGACTGGGCGACGGCTTGGCCACCACCGGGTGCGGCTCCGGTCGACCTCGGCGACGCCTACGACCGGCTGGCCGACCACGGCTACGAGTACGGCCCCGCGTTCCAGGGCCTGCGGTCGCTCTGGTCGCGTGATGCCGAGCGGTTCGCCGAGGTCGCCCTCCCGGACGACGTCGGCGCCGGGGGGTTCGGCGTCCACCCCGCCCTGCTCGACGCCGCTCTGCACCCGGCGGTCCTGGAACTGCTCGGCGGGCCGCTGCACCTGCCGTACTCGTGGACCGGCCTCACCGCGCACGCTCGTGGCGCCACCGAGGTCCGGGTCCGGCTCTCGCCGACGGCTTCCGGTGCGACCGAGGTGGCTCTCGCCGACACGGCGGGCACTCCGGTCCTCACCGTCGAGGCACTGCATTCACGGCCGGTGCCCGCCGGGCGGCTCACCACGAGCCGGCAGCCGCTGTACGCCGTCGAGTGGACCGCGGTCGACGCCCCCGCCGGGAACGGCGGCGACTGGGCGGTACTCGGCCCCGGCGACCTCGGCCTCGGTGTCCCCGCCCACCCCGAGCTCGCCGCGTTCCCCTCGGCGCCCGCGGTGGTGATCACCGAGTGCACCGCCGCCGGCGGGCCGGTGATCGAGGCCGCACACGAGTCCACGCACCGGATGCTCGACCTCGTCCAGCGCTGGCTGGCCGACGAGCGGTTCGCCGGGTCGCGGCTCGTGGTCGTCACCAGGGACGCCGTCGACACCGGCGACACCCCGGTCGACCTCGCCACCGCCCCGGTCTGGGGCCTGCTGCGGACCGCGCAGATCGAGCACCCCGGCCGGTTGTCCCTCGTGGACGGTCCGGCGACGGCGGCGGCGATCCGGGCCGCCACCGCGGAACCGCAGCTCGCGGTCCGGGACGGACGGCTCTTGGCCCCCCGCCTCGCCCGGCTCGCGCCGGGTCCCGCCGAGCCCTTCGGCGACGGCCCGGTCCTCGTCACCGGCGCGACCGGCGGCCTCGGCCGCCTGCTGGCCCGGCACCTGGTCACCCACCACGGGGTGCGGGACCTCGTCCTGCTCAGCCGCCGGGGCGGCGCCGGCGGCCTGGCCGAGGAACTGGAAGGCCTCGGGGCGCGGGTCATCGTCGCCGCGGCCGACGCCGGTGACCGCGCCGCGCTGGCGCGGGTGCTCGAGGCACATCCGGTCACCGCGGTCGTGCACGCGGCCGGCGCTCTCGACGACGGCGCGCTGGACACCCTCCTGCCGGCCTCGGTCGACGCGGTCTTCCGGTCCAAGGTCGACGCCGCATGGCACCTGCACGAACTGACCCGGGAACGCCCGCTCACCCGGTTCGTCCTGTTCTCCTCGGCCGCCGGTGTGCTGGGCAGCGCGGGCCAGGCCAACTACGCGGCCGCCAACGCCTTCCTGGACGCGCTGGCCGCGCACCGCCGTGACCTCGGCCTTCCCGCCGTTTCCCTCGCCTGGGGACTCTGGGACGCCGACAGCGGCATGACAGCCGCCGCGGACCGCGCGCGGCTGCACCGGGCCGGCATCGCGCCGATGCCCACCGAGGAAGGGCTCGCGCTGTTCGACGCCGCGCTCGCCGCGGACCGCGCGCTCGTCGCCCCGATCCGGTTCGACACCGCCGCCCTGCGTGCCCAGGCCGTGCCCCCTCCGTTGCTGCGCGGGCTGGTTCCCGCGGCAAGGCGGGCAGGCTCGGCGAAGGACATCCAGGAGCGGCTGCCCGAGATCGTGCGCGGCGCGGTGGCGGCCGTCCTCGGCCACGGCGATCCGGGTGCGGTCGACGACGTCCGGCCGTTCAAGGACCTCGGCTTCGACTCGCTCACCGCGATCGAGCTGCGCAACCGGCTCAGCGCGGCCACCGGGCTCCGGCTGCCCGCCACCCTGGTCTTCGACCACCCCACCACGGCCGCACTGACCGCGTACCTGCGCGGTGAGCTGGCCGGTACCTCCGCCGCGCAACCGGTCGCGACCACCGCCGTGGCCGACGGCGATCCGGTGGTGATCGTCTCGATGGCCTGCCGCTTCCCCGGCGGGGTCCGCTCGCCCGAGGACCTGTGGCAGCTGGTCACGTCGGAAGCGGATGTCATCGGCGGCTTCCCCGCCGACCGCGGCTGGGACCTCGACGCGCTGTACCACCCGGACCCCGACCACGCCGGCACCTGCTACACCCGCCACGGCGGTTTCCTCGACGGCGCGGGCGATTTCGACCCGGCGTTCTTCGGCATGAGCCCGCGGGAAGCCCTGGCCACCGACCCGCAGCAGCGGCTGCTCCTGGAAACCGGCTGGGAGGCCTTCGAGCGGGCCGGCATCGACCCGGCCGCACTGCGCGGCAGCGGCACCGGGGTGTTCACCGGCGTGATGTACGACGACTACGCCTCTCGCATCCGCGAGATCCCGGCCGAGCTGGAGGGCTACCTCGTCAGCGGCAGCGCGGGCAGCATCGCCTCCGGCCGCGTCGCCTACACGTTCGGCCTCGAAGGCCCGGCGGTCACGGTCGACACCGCGTGCTCGTCCTCGCTCGTCGCGATGCACCTGGCCGCACAGGCGCTGCGTGCCGGGGAATGCGACCTCGCGCTGGCCGGCGGGGTCACCGTGATGGCCACGCCGGCCACGTTCGTCGAGTTCAGCAGGCAACGCGGGCTCGCTCCGGACGGGCGGTGCAAGTCCTTCGCCGACGCGGCCGACGGTGCCGCGTGGTCCGAAGGGGCCGGGCTCGTCCTGCTCGAACGGCTGTCCGACGCGCGGCGCAACGGCCACCCGGTCCTCGCCGTCCTCCGCGGCTCCGCGGTCAACTCCGACGGCGCGTCCAACGGGCTCACCGCCCCGAACGGCCCCGCACAGCAGCGCGTGATCCGGCAGGCACTGGCCGCCGCCGGCCTGGCCGCTTCGGACGTCGACGCGGTCGAAGCGCACGGTACCGGCACCACCCTCGGCGACCCGATCGAAGCTCAGGCCTTGCTGGCCACCTACGGCCAGGACCGGGCCGAGCCGCTGCGGCTCGGTTCGGTCAAGGCGAACATCGGGCACACCCAGGCCGCGGCCGGGGTCGCCGGGGTGATCAAGATGGTGCAGGCGATCCGGCACGGGTTCCTGCCACGCACCCTGCACGTCGACGCACCGACGTCCCGGGTGGACTGGAGCGCGGGTGCGGTGTCCCTGCTCACCGAACCCGAGGACTGGCCCCGGGTGGACCGGCCGCGCCGCGCCGGTGTGTCCTCCTTCGGCATCAGCGGCACCAACGCCCACCTGATCCTGGAAGAACCCGTGGCCGAAGCGCCTGCCGAGCCGGCGGCACCGCCGGTCACCGGCGGTGTGCTGCCGTGGCCGCTTTCGGCCCGGACCGAGCGAGCACTGGCCGACGCGGCGAGCCGGCTGGCGGAGGTCGAGCCGTCCGTCGACATCGCCTACTCCCTCGCCACGACGCGGGCGGTGTTCGAACACCGCGCCGTCGTGATCGCCCGGAGCGGGCCGGCACTGGCGGACGGCCTTGCCGCCCTGGCCGCGGGGACGCCCGCGGCACACGTCGTACGCGGGACGGCGGCTGCCGGGGCGACCGCGGTGCTGTTCACCGGCCAAGGCAGTCAGCGGCTCGGCATGGGCCGCGAACTGCACGCGGCGCAGCCGGTGTTCGCGACGGCCTTCGACGAGGTGTGCGCCGAGCTCGACCACCACCTCGACCGGCCGCTCCGCGACGTCGTCTTCGGCGAAGACGCGGCCCTGCTCGACCGGACCGACTTCGCCCAGCCCGCCCTGTTCGCCCTCGAGGTCGCGCTGTACCGGCTGCTCGAGCACTTCGGCGTGCGAGCCGGGTACCTGGTGGGCCACTCCGTCGGCGAGATCTCCGCGGCGCACGTCGCCGGCGTCCTGTCCCTTGTGGACGCCGCGACGCTGGTCACCGCCCGCGGACGGCTGATGCGGGCGGCGACACCCGGCGGCACGATGATCGCCGTCCAGGCGAGTGAGGCGGAGGTCATCCCCCTCCTGGCCGGGAAAGAGCGTCTCGCCGGAATCGCGAGCGTCAACGGGCCCGCGTCCGTGGTCGTCTCCGGCGACGACGAAACCGTCACCGCCCTCGCCGCGCACTGGCGGGAGCGGGGCCGGAAGACGAGCAGGCTGCGCGTCAGCCACGCCTTCCACTCGCCGCACATGGACGCGGTGCTCGACGACTTCCGGCGGATCGCCGGGAGCCTGACCTATCACGAGCCGCGGATCCCGATCGTCTCCACCGTCACCGGCGGAATCAGCGAAGACGTGCGCACGCCGGAATACTGGGTGCGGCAGATCCGGCGCCCGGTCCGGTTCCTCGACGCCGTACAGACCTTGGAAGCGCACGGCGTGGCGGTGTGCCTCGAAGCGGGTCCCGACGGCGTGCTGACCGCGGCGGCCGAGGACTGCTTCACCGAGTCTCCTGGGCTCGCCTCCGTGCTGCGGCGCGACCGGCCGGAACCCGAAACCCTGTTCACCGCGCTGGCCACCGCGTACGTGCGGGGCACGCGCATCGACTGGGCCGGGGTGTTCCCCGGCAGCGGCCGGCGAGCCGACCTGCCCACGTATCCGTTCCAGCACCGGCGGTTCTGGCTCGACGCGCCCACCGGCACGGGGGAAGCCGCCGCGGGGCAGCACCGCGCGGAGCACCCGCTGCTCGGTGCCGCGGTCGAGCTGGCCGACGGCGGAAGCACGGTGTTCACCGGCAGGCTTTCCCGTTCGGCCCAGCCGTGGCTGGCCGACCACGCCGTGCTGGGCACGACCGTCGTCCCCGGCAGCGCGCTGGTCGAGCTGGCGCTGCACGCCGGCCGGCGGTCCGGCTGCGATCGCCTGGAAGAGTTCACCTTGCGCGAGCCCCTCGTCCTGCCCGGCCGGGGCGGCGTGCGCGTGCAGGTCACCGTCGGCGCGGGTGACGAGACCCGGCACCGCACGGTTTCCGTCCACGCCCAGCCCGAACACGACGACGCGCCGTGGACCGTGCACGCCACCGGCGTCCTGACCGGAGCCGCGCCTGCCGAGGCGGCCGGACCCTGGTCGCCGGCCGGCGACGCGATCGACGTCGTCGAGGCCTACGACCGGCTGGCCGACGGCGGCTACGAATACGGGCCCGCGTTCCAGTGCCTGAGGGCCGCTTGGCAGGACGGCGACGACGTCTACGCCGAAGTCGCGCTCCCCGAGGACCGGGGCGCGGATCGGTTCGGCCTGCATCCCGCACTTCTGGACGCGGCCCTGCACCCGCTGGTCCTCCGGACGCTCGGCGGTGAAGTGCTGCTGCCGTTCGCCTGGCGCGGGGTCACCGTGCACCGCACGGGCGAGCGCGAACTGCGCGCCCGGATCACCCGGACCCCGGACGGCTACGCCCTGCGGATCACCGGCGCCGACGGCCTGCCGGTCATGACGGTCGACGAGCTGGCCGTGCGCCCGGTCCCCGCGGGCGGGTTCGCCGCCAAGCAGGTTCTGCACCGGGTCGGCTGGTCGCCGATCACCGCGGACACCACCACGGACTGGGCGTTCCTCGACGAGTTCGACGGTGAGCCGACCGTCGTGATCACGCCGGGCCGGGCGGACGGCGACGTGCCCGCCCAGGCCCACGCCGTCGCCCGGAACACCCTGCGGCAGCTGCGGGACTGGCTCGCCGGAGAACAGTTCGCCGACACCCGCCTCGTCGTCGTCACGCACCATGCCGTCGAGGTGGGCAACGACGTCGACCTCGCCATGGCACCGGTGTGGGGCTTGGTCCGCAGCGCCCAGACCGAAAACCCGGGCCGCGTCACACTCGTCGACGTCGATGCGGACGTCCCGGCCGAACTGCCCGTCGGCGAACCACAGCTGGCGGTGCGCGAAGGCGTCAGCTACGCGCCGGCGCTGCTGCCTGCCGAGCCCGCAACGGACAAGCCGCGGCTCGATCCCGAGGGGACCGTGCTCGTCACCGGCGGGACCGGTGCGCTCGGCAGGCTGATCGCGCGCCATCTCGTCCGGGCACACGGCGTCCGCCACCTGCTGCTGGTCAGCCGCACCGGCGGCACGGTCGACCTCGACGCGGACGTGACCGTCGCGGCCTGTGACGTCTCCGATCGCGACGCGCTGGCCCGGCTGCTCGACGCCATCCCGGCCGAGCACCCGCTCACCGCCGTCGTCCACGCCGCCGGGGTCGTCGAGGACGGCGTCGTGGCGTCCCTCACCCCGGAACGGCTCGACGCCGTCTTCCGTCCGAAGGTCGACGCCGCCTGGCACCTGAGCGAGCTCACCGCCGTGCCACTCATCCTGTTCTCCTCGGCGGCGGGTGTGCTCGGGACCGCGGGACAGGCCGGGTACGCCGCCGCCAACACGTTCCTCGACGCACTCGCCGGGCACCGGCCCGGCATCCGGTCGATCGCCTGGGGTGTCTGGGAAGCGGGCATGGCGGACGCCCTCGGTGGTGCCGATCTCGCCCGGATCCACCGATCCGGCCTGACCGCGCTGACGACCGACCAGGGCCTCGCCCTGTTCGACGCCGCGCTGGAGCACACCCACGCCGTCGCGGCCCGCTTCGACAGCGCGGCGCTGCGGGCCCAGGCCGAGGCAGGCACCCTCCCACCGGTGCTGCGCGGGCTCGTCCGCGCCCGCCCCGCGGCCGCGAAAGCCGGGCCGACGTTGATCGAGCGGCTCGGCGACAGGCCGGAATCCGAGCAGGAGAAGATCCTCCTGGACCTGGTCCGCACGCACGCCGCGGCCGTGCTCGGCCACCCCGATCCCGGCACGATCCGCCCGGACCACGCGTTCGCCGAACTCGGGTTCGACTCGCTGACCGCCATCGAACTGCGCAACCGGCTCAGCACCGAAACGCGGGTCAGGCTGCCTGCCACGCTGGTCTTCGACCACCCGACCCCGGCCGTGCTCGCCCGGCGCATCCGCGGTGAGCTCACCGCCCGTGAGCCGTCCGGTGCCGGGCTCGTCGAGGCCGAACTGGAGCGGCTGGAGGCCACGTGGGCGAAGCTCGCCGACGACGCCGAGGCCCGCGAGGTGCTCGGCCGCCGGCTTCACGACCTGCTCGGCAGGCTGAGCGGCGAGGACTCCTCCGGCCAGGCCGTGACCGAACACCTCGAATCCGCATCGGACGACGAGATCTTCGCCTTCATCGACAACGAGCTCTGACGACCACCCACCGCCGAGAAGGGTTCACGATGGCCAACGAGGACAAGCTCCGCGAGTACCTCAAGCGGGTCACCGCCGACCTGCACGCGGCCCGGCAGCGCCTGGCAGGCGTCGAAGCGGGGCTGCGGGAGCCGGTCGCGATCGTGGGCATGGCCTGCCGCTATCCGGGCGGCGTCGCCAGTCCCGAAGACCTGTGGCGGCTGGTGGAGTCCGAAGTGGACGCCATCGGCGAGTTCCCGGCCGACCGCGGCTGGCGCGTCGCCTACGATCCCGACCCGGACCACGCCGGGACGTCGTCCACGCGGCACGGCGGATTCCTGGACGACGCCGCCGGGTTCGATCCCGGGTTCTTCGGCATGAGCCCCCGCGAGGCACTGGCCACCGACCCGCAGCAACGGCTGCTCCTCGAGACGTCGTGGGAGGCGGTGGAGCGCGCCGGGATCGACCCGGTTTCCCTGCGCGGCACCAGGACCGGTGTGTTCGCCGGGATCATGTACGGCGATTACGGCTCCCGCGTCAAGCCGGTTCCGGAGGAGCTGGAGGGCTACCTCGGCGCGGGCAGCGCGGGCAGTGTCGCGTCCGGCCGCGTCGCCTACGCGCTGGGCCTGGAGGGCCCGGCCGTCACGGTCGACACCGCTTGCTCGTCGTCACTGGTGGCCCTGCATCTCGCCGCTCAGTCGCTGCGCGCGGGCGAGTGCACGCTCGCCATCGCCGGCGGGGTCACGGTGATGGCCACGCCCGACGGGTTCGTCGAGTTCAGCAGGCAGCGAGGCCTCGCGCCGGACGGCCGTTGCAAGTCCTTCGCCGCCGCGGCCGACGGCGTCGCCTGGGCCGAGGGCGTCGGCCTGCTGCTCCTGGAAAAGCTCACCGACGCCCAGCGCAACGGCCACCCGATCCTCGCGGTCGTCCGCGGCTCCGCGGTCAACTCCGACGGTGCGTCCAACGGCCTCACCGCACCGAACGGGCCGTCGCAGGAGCGCGTCATCCACCAAGCCCTCACCAGTGCCGGCCTGTCCACATCGGACATCGACGCGGTCGAGGCGCACGGTACCGGGACGACACTGGGTGACCCGATCGAGGCTCAGGCACTGCTGGCCACCTACGGCCGCAATCGGGAGACGCCGCTGTGGCTCGGCTCGGTCAAATCCAACCTCGGGCACACCCAGGCCGCGGCCGGGGTCGCCGGGGTGATCAAGACGGTACTCGCCTTGCGGCACGGCGTCCTGCCGCGGACCCTGCACGTCGACGCACCGTCGCCCCACGTCGACTGGAGCGCGGGCGCGGTTTCGCTGCTCACCGAGACCCGGCCGTGGCCGCCGGTCGACCGGCCGCGCCGCGCGGCCGTGTCGTCGTTCGGGATCAGCGGCACCAACGCCCACGTCGTGCTGGAACAGGCTCCCGAGGCGGAACCCGGGCCCGCCACCGGCGAAGGGCCGGTGCTGTGGCCGCTTTCGGCGAAGACCGAGCCGGCGCTGCGCGAGCAGGCCCGGCGGCTCCTGCCATGGGCCGGCGGCGAACTGTCCGCCACCGATATCGGTTACTCGCTCGCCACCACGCGCACCGCCTTCGAACACCGGGCCGTCATCAGCGGGAACCTTCGCGAGGGTCTCGAAGCGCTCGCCGCCGGCAGGCCGGCACCGGACGTCGTCACCGGCACGGCGGCGAGCGGCGAGCTCGCCGTGCTGTTCACCGGGCAAGGCGCGCAGCACGTCGGCATGGGTCGCGAACTGCATGCCGCTTTCCCGGTGTTCCGGGCCGCGTTCGACGAGGTGTGCACGGCCATCGGCCCGCACCTCGACCGCCCGCTCGCCGAGGTGATGTGGACCGACGCCGCGCTGCTCGACCGGACGTCGTACACACAGCCCGCCCTCTTCGCCCTCGAAGTGGCGCTGTTCCGGCTGTTCGAGTCGTGGGGCGTGCGGCCCGGCTTCCTCGCCGGGCACTCCGTCGGCGAGATCAGCGCCGCCCACGTCGCGGGCGTGCTCTCCCTCGCCGACGCGGCCACCCTGGTCTGCGCCCGTGGGCGGCTGATGGAGGCCCTTCCGGCGGAAGGCGCGATGGTCGCCGTCGAGGCCACCGAGGAGGAAGTGCTTCCGCTCCTGACCGGAACCACCGGGATCGCGGCGGTCAACGGCCCGGCCTCGACCGTCGTCTCCGGTGCCGACCAACCGGTGCTCGCCGTGGCGGCGCACTTCGCCGCGCTCGGCCGCCGGACGCGGCGGCTGGCCGTCAGCCACGCCTTCCACTCACCGCTGATCGACCCGATGCTCGACGAGTTCCGCGCGGTCGTCGACGGCCTCGCCTTCGCCCCGCCCCTGATCCCGGTCGTGTCGACGCTGACCGGGGAACCGGCCGACCTCGGCACGGCCGGCCATTGGGTACGGCACGCCCGGGAAGCGGTCCGGTTCGCCGACGCCGTCCGCCGGCTGGGCAGCGAGAACGTCACCACCTTCCTGGAGCTCGGGCCGGGTGGCGTCCTCACCGCCATGGCACCGGAAACGCTGGCCACCGCGAACGCCGTTCCCACGCTCCGCAAGGACGTTCCCGAGCCGCAGGCGGTGCTGACCGCGCTCGCCGCAGTCCACGTGCACGGCGGCGCCGTCGACTGGCCCGCGTTCTTCGGCCCGGCCCGCCTGGTCGGCCTGCCCACGTATCCGTTCCAGCGCGAGCGGTTCTGGCTCGACGCGCCGGCGGGCGCCGGGGACGTCACCGCGCTCGGCCAGGACCAGCCCGAACACCCGCTGCTCGGCGCGATGATCTCGCTCGCGGACAGCGACTCCGTCGTCCTCACCGGCCACGTCACCCCCGGCACCGCCGGGTGGCTCGCCGACCACACCGTGCTGGGCTCGGTGCTGCTGCCCGGCACGGCCTTCGCGGACCTCTGCCTGCACGCGGCCCGGCGCACGGGACACCCCGGGGTCGAAGAACTCCTCCTCGAAGCCCCGCTGGTCCTTCCGGCCGAGGGTGTGCAGCTCCAGGTCACCGCCGAGGGCACAGAGGTCGCCGTCCACTCCCGGCCGGGGCCGGACCGGCCCTGGACCCGGCACGCCACCGCCACCCTGACCGACGACGTCGCCGTTCCGGCCGCGCTGACGGCGTGGCCGCCCGCGGGCTCGGCCCCCGTACCGGTCGACGGGGTCTACGAGAAGCTCGCCGCGCTGGGCCTGGACTACGGTCCGGCGTTCCGTGGCCTGCGAGCGGCCTGGCGGAACGGCGACGACCACTACGCCGAGATCGAACTGCCCGCGGAGCTCGCCACCGGCGGCTACGGCGTCCACCCGGCCCTGCTCGACGCGAGCCTCCACCTCCTCGCCACCGAACCGCGGCTGCCCTTCAGCTTCGGCGGCCTCGCGGTGCACGCCACCGGCGCCGCCGCGGCCCGCGTCCACCTCACCGCGACCGGGCCGGGCTCCGCGCGGATCCGCCTGTACACCGCGGCCGGCGCGCCGTTGGCCACCGTGGAGAACCTGACGACCCGGCCGGTCTCCGCGGCCCAGCTCGCGACCGCCGCCCGGCAGTCGCTGTTCACCGTGGCGTGGACCACCGTCGAACCGGCCACGGCAGCGGGAAGGTGCGCGGTGCTCGGGGAGGACGCGGCGGTGATCGCCGCGGTCGAAACCGCGCTCGGCACGGTCCCGGCCCATCCGGACCTGGACGCGCTCGGTGCCGCGCTCGACGCCGGCGCGGCCGTGCCCGGCACCGTGCTCGCCACGCTTCCGGCGGACACCGGCGGCCACGAAACGACCCTGCTGGGGCTGGACCTGGCGCAGCGCTGGCTCGCCGATCCGAGGTTCGCCGCGTCCCGGCTGGCGCTGGTCACCAGGGAAGCGGTCGCCACCGGCACCGGCACCGGCCGGATCGACCTCGTGAGCGCCCCGTTGTGGGGGCTCTTCCGGTCCGCGCAGTCGGAGGCGCCGGACCGGTTCGCGCTGATCGACGTCGACGGCGAACCCGCGTCGTACGAAGCACTTCCCGCCGCGCTGGCCACCGGCGAACCGCAGCTCGCCCTGCGCGGCGGCGAGATCCTCGCGCCCCGGCTGGCGCGCGCCGGCGAAGGCGCCCTCGTCCCGCCGGACACCGGCTCCTGGCGGCTCGACGTCACCGCGAAGGGCACCTTGGAGAACCTCACGCTCACCCCGGACGCCGCGGCGAACCGTCCACTCGCCCCGGGCGAGGTGCGGATCGCGATGCGGGCCGCGGGCCTGAACTTCCGCGACGTCCTCGCCGCACTGGGCATGTATCCGGGCGACATCGTGATCGGCGGCGAAGGCGCCGGGGTGGTGGTGGAGACCGGCCCCGGCGTCACCGACCTCGCGCCGGGAGACCGGGTGTTCGGCCTGGTCGAAGGCGCGTTCGCCCCGGTCGCCATCGCCGACCGGCAAACGGTGACGACCATGCCGGACGGCTGGTCCTTCGCCGAAGCCGCCGCGGTCCCGATCGTCTACCTGACCGCGTACTACGCGCTGAAGGACCTCGCGCGCACGAAACCCGGCCAGCACATCCTGATCCACGCGGCCGCGGGCGGGGTCGGCATGGCCGCCACGCACGTCGCGCACCACCTCGGCGCGCACACGCACGCCACCGCCCACCCCGGCAAGTGGCCGGTCATCGCCGGGCACCGGCACGACACCGTCGCGAGCAGCCGCACCCTCGACTTCGAGCACCAGCTGCCGCACCCGGTCGACACCGTGCTCAACTCCCTCACCGGCGCCGCCCTCGACGCGTCGCTGCGCGTGCTCAAGCCGGGCGGCCACCTGCTGGAGATGGGCAAGACCGACCTGCGCGATCCGGCCGACATCGCGCGGCGGCATCCCGAGGTCACCTACGAGCCCTTCGATCTGATCGAGGCCGGCCCCCGGCGGACCCAGGAGATGCTTCGCGAACTGGTCGCGCTGTTCGAGAAGTCCCAGCTGCCGCCGCTGCCGATCACGGTGTGGGACATCCGTGAGGCGCCCCAGGCGTTCCGGTACCTGCAGCAGGCCCGGCACACCGGCAAGATCGTGCTCACCATCCCCGCGCGGCTCGACCCGGACCGCACGGTCCTGATCACCGGCGGAACCGGCACGCTCGGCGCGCAGGTGGCCCGGCACCTGGTCGCAGCGCACGGCGCCCGGCGGCTGCTGCTGACCAGCCGCCGCGGACCCGGCGCCGAGGGCGCCGCCGAACTCGAAGCGGAACTCGCCGGGCTCGGCGCCGAAGTCACCGTCGCGGCCTGCGACGCCGCCGACCGCGACGCCCTCTCGAAGCTGCTGCAGGGCATCGACCTGACAGCGGTGATCCACGCCGCCGGAGTTCTGCGCGACGGTGCGCTGGCCGCGCAAACGCCCGAAGGCACGATGGCCGTGCTCGCGCCGAAGGCCGATGCCGCGCGGAATCTCCACGACCTGACCCGGAAGCACGACCTCGCCGCGTTCGTGCTGTTCTCCTCGATCGCGGGCGTCTTCGGCAATCCGGGCCAGGCGAACTACGCCGCCGCCAACACCTATCTCGACGCGCTCGCCCACGACCGCCGCGCCCAGGGCCTCCCGGCGCAGTCGCTCGCCTGGGGGCTGTGGACCGGCGGCGGGATGGGCGGTGCCCTCGACGACGCCGGGATCGCGCGGCTCCGCCGGTCCGGCCTCGCCCCGCTGTCCGCGGAGCAGGGTCTCGCCTTGTTCGACGCCGCACTCGCCACGCCGGATGCCGGTCTGGTCGCGACGCCGGTGGACGGCAAGGCCGCCGCGGAGTCCGTGCCACCGTTGCTCCGCGCTCTGGTCCGGCCGGCCGTCGGGTACACAGTGGACACCCCCGCGAAGGTGCGGCTCGACGGCGTCGCACCGGCCGAGCAGCGCGAACAGCTGGTCGCCTTCGTCCGCGGGCACACCGCGGCCGTGCTCGGCCACGGCTCCGCCACCGCGGTCGATCCGCGGCGGCCGTTCGCCGAGCTCGGGTTCGATTCGCTGACGGCGGTCGAGCTGCGCAACCGGCTCGCCGCCGCCACCGCGCTCAAACTCCCGACGACCCTCGTTTTCGACCATCCGACACCGTCGGCGCTGGCCGGGTACCTGCACGCCGCGCTGGCGCCCGGAGAACCGGACGTGCCGCCGGCGCTCGCCGAACTCGACCGCCTCGAGCAGACCCTCGACGCGCTGCCCGCCGGTGCGGCGGAGCGCGCCCGGATCACCACCCGGCTGCAGGCCCTGCTGTCGAAGTGGCTTTCCGCCGGCGAGCCCGGCGAGGACGAAGCGATGACCGACCGCATCGAAACCGCCAGCACCGACGAGATCTTCGCCTTCATCGACTCCGAGCTGGGCCGGGCGCGGGACTGACCAGGAAAGCAGAACGCAGATGACGAACGACGAGAAGCTCGTTGACTACCTCAAGTGGGTCACCGCCGACCTGGCCAAGACTCGCCAGCGGCTGGCCGAGGTCGAATCGGGCCGCCACGAGCCGATCGCGGTGGTCGGGACGGCGTGCCGCTTCCCCGGCGGCGTCGACTCCCCCGCCGGGCTCTGGCGGCTGGTCGACGATGGCGTCGACGCCATCGAGGGCTTTCCCACCGACCGCGGCTGGGACGTCGCGTCGCTGTACGACCCGGACCCCGACCGGGCGGGCAAGACCTACGTCGTCGAGGGCGGCTTCCTGCGCGACCCGGGCGGCTTCGACGCCGCCTTCTTCGGCATCAACCCCCGCGAAGCGCTGGCGATCGACCCGCAGCAGCGGCTGCTGCTGGAGACCGGCTGGGAAGCGGTCGAGCGGGCCGGCCTCGACCCGCTCTCGCTCCGCGGCAGCAAGACCGGCGTGTTCGCCGGAGTGATCTACAACGAGTACAGCGCCCGCGCCTATTCGGCGAGCGAGGGCTACTACCTGACCGGGAACACGACCAGTGTCGCCTCCGGCAGGCTCGCCTACCACCTCGGCCTGGAGGGCCCGGCCGTCACCGTCGACACCGCGTGCTCGTCGTCGCTGGTCGCCACCCACCTCGCCGTCCAGTCCCTGCGCACCGGCGAATGCGACCTCGCGCTCGCCGGCGGCGTCACCGTGATCGCCGTCCCGCAGGTGTTCGTGGAGTTCAGCCGCCAGCGCGGGCTGGCCCCGGACGGCCGGTGCAAGTCCTTCTCCGCCGGCGCCGACGGCACCGGCTGGGGCGAAGGCGCCGGGATGATCCTGCTCGAACGGCTGTCCGACGCGCAACGCAACGGTCACCCCGTCCTCGCCGTCATCCGCGGCTCCGCCGTCAACTCCGACGGCGCATCCAACGGACTCACCGCACCCAACGGCCCCTCCCAAGAACGCGTCATCCGACAAGCACTCGCCGACGCCGGACTATCCACATCGGACATCGACGCCGTCGAAGCCCACGGCACCGGCACGACCCTCGGCGATCCGATCGAAGCGCATGCGCTCCTAGCCACCTACGGTCAGGACCGGTCCGAACCGCTCTGGCTCGGATCGATCAAATCCAACATCGGCCACACCCAGGCCGCCGCCGGAATCGCCGGCATCCTCAAGATGATCGAGGCCATCCGGCACGGCGTCCTGCCCCGGACCCTCCACGCAGGCGAACCCTCACCCCACGTCGACTGGGCTGCGGGTGCGGTGTCCGTGCTCGCCGATCGACGGCCGTGGCCGGAAACCGGGCACCCGCGCCGCGCCGGGGTCTCGTCGTTCGGGATCAGCGGCACCAACGCCCACCTCATCCTCGAACAACCACCCGCCGAACCCGCGGCCGCGGACCCGGATCTGCTCGAGGTCGGGCAGCTGCCCTGGCTGATCACCGCCCGCACCGCGGACGCCGTCGGCGACCAGGCCGCCCGGCTGCTGGCCCACGTCGAAGCCCATCCCGAATTCAGCCCGGCCGACATCGGCCACTCGCTGGCCACCACGCGCACCCCGTTCGAGCACCGCGCCGCCGTCGTCGCCGAGAAGCGCGTGGAGTTCCTCGACGGGTTGCGCGCACTGGCACAGGGCGAGCCGTCACCGTCGGTGGTCCAGGGCACGGCTTCCGGCCCCGCGAAGGCCGTGTTCGTCTTCCCCGGGCAGGGCTCGCAGTGGGCGGGCATGGCACTGGAGCTGATGGACTCCTCCGAGGTGTTCCGGGACCGGATCCACGAGTGCGGTGCGGCGCTGTCCGTCCACACCGAATGGTCGCTGGCGGACGTCCTCCGTGCCGCGCCGGGCGCACCCGGCATGGACGAGGTCGACGTGGTCCAGCCGGCCCTGTGGGCGGTCATGGTCTCCCTCGCCGCGCTCTGGCGGTCACTCGGCGTCGAACCGGCCGCGGTGGTCGGGCATTCCCAGGGCGAGATCGCCGCGGCCTGTGTCGCGGGTGCGCTGTCGCTCGCCGACGGGGCCAAGATCGTCGCCCTGCGGTCCCGGGCGCTGCGTGCGCTCTCCGGGGGCGGCGGGATGGTGTCCGTGTCGCTGCCCGAAACCGGCGTGCGCTCCCGGATCGCGCGCTGGGGCCGGAAGATCAGCGTCGCCGCGGTGAACGGGCCGGAGGCGACCGTGGTCACCGGCGAACCCGTGGCCCTGCGCGAACTGCTGAGCGCCTGCGAGGCCGACGGCGTCCGCGCCCGCCGGATCGCGGTCGACTACGCGTCCCACTCACCGCAGGTCGAAGCCATCCGGGACCAGCTGCTCGGCACGCTGGCCGGGATCGAGCCACGGTCCGCGGAAATCGCGTTCTACTCGACACTGCACGGCGGGCTGCTCACCGACACCACCACCCTCGACGCCGGGTACTGGTACCGGAACCTGCGCCACACCGTGCGGTTCGAAGACGCCGTCCGCGCGCTCGCGGCGGACGGGCACCACCTGTTCATCGAAGCCAGCCCGCACCCGGTGCTCACCATGGGCGTCCAGGAAACCCTCGCCGCCGCCGGTGTTCCGGGCGGCGCGGTCGGTTCGCTGCGCCGCGACGACGGCGGCTGGCGCCGGTTCCTCACCTCGGTCGCGCACGCCGGGACCTTCGGCGCCGTCGCCGACTGGTCGCAGGTGTGCGGTCCCGCCGCACGCCGGGTCGAGCTGCCCACGTACGCCTTCCGGCACCAGCGGTTCTGGCTCGAATCGGCGGCGGCGTCCGGCGACGTCACGGCCCTCGGGCAGGACGACGGCGAGCACCCGGTGCTGGGCGCGATGATCACCGTGGCCGAGGACGACTCACTGCTGTTCACCGGCCGGATCTCCCGCCACAGCCTGCCGTGGATCGCCGACCACCGCGTCCTCGGGTCCGTCCTGCTGCCGGGGACCGCGTTCCTCGACCTCGCCCTGCACGCGGCCCACCGGGCCGGCTGCGCCACGATCGACGAGCTCCTCCTCGAAGCCCCGCTCGCCCTGGCAGGCGCGGCCGTCCAGCTCCAGGTCGCCATCACCGCCGAGGCAGGCGGCACGCGCACCGTGACCGTCCATTCGCGGCAGAACGAGGACGAACCGTGGACCCGGCACGCCACCGCGACGGTGAGCCGCGAACCCGCTGCCGCACCCGCGCCCGCTCAGGCGTGGCCACCGCCCGGAGTGCGTCAGCTGCCCCTGGATTCCCTCTACGACGAGCTTTCCGCGCTCGGGCTCGACTACGGCCCGGCGTTCCGCGGCTTGCGAGCGGCCTGGCGCGACGGCGACCGCTACTACGCCGACGTCGAGCTCCCCCGCGAGACGCGCGGCCACACCGTGCACCCGGCGCTGCTCGACGCGGCCCTGCACGTTCTCGCCGGAAGGTCGGCCGAACCGCGGCTGCCCTTCACCTTCGGCCAGGTCACCGTGCACGCACTGGGTACCACCTCGGCGCTGCGGGCGACGTTGACCGTCACCGGCCCGGACACCCTGCGGGCCGAGCTGCACGACCAGGCGGGGACACCCATCGCGACGATCGGCCGCTTGAGCACCCGCCCGGTGACACGCGACCTGCTGCGGGGCGGCGGCCGTGCGCTGTTCACCGTGGATTGGGTCCCGGCGCCCGCGGCCGAAAGCGCCATCGCGTGCGTGACCCTCGGCGAGGACCACGCGGACCTCGCCGCACTCGGCGCCGCGGTCGAGAGCGGCACCCGGCTGCCCGAAGCCGTGCTGGTCCCCGTCTCCGGGGCCGGCGCGGTCCACCACGCCCTGGCTCTGGCCCAGGACTGGATCGCCGACGACCGGTTCGGCGGCGCCCGGCTGGTCGTCACGACCCGCGGCGCGGTCACCACCGGCCCCGGCGACCGGGTCACCGACCTCGCCGCCACCGCGGTCTGGGGGTTGCTGCGGTCCGCGCAGACCGAACACCCCGGCCGTCTCGTCCTCGCCGACATCGGCGATTCCCCCGCGACGGCGCTGCCCGCCGCGCTCGCCACCGGCGAGCCGCAGCTCGCTCTGCGGCAGGGACGGGTCCTGGTGCCACGCCTGGCCCGCACGTCACCTGCCGAGCTGCCCGTTCCGGACGGTCCGGAATGGCGGCTCGACACGACCGGGAAGGGCACCCTCGACAACCTCGCGCTGGCCGCCGTCGACGCGGAGCCGCTCGGTCCCGGGCAAGTCCGGCTGGGTGTCCGCGCGGCGGGGCTGAACTTCCGCGACGTGCTCATCGCGCTCGGGATGTACCCCGACGATTCGGTGCGCATCGGGAGCGAGGCCGCCGGCGTGGTGCTGGAGGTCGCCGGCGATGTCACGACGGTTTCGCCCGGCGACCGGGTGATGGGCCTGGTCCCCGGCGCGATGGGGCCGGCCGGGGTGACCGACCACCGGCTGCTCGCCCCGATCCCGGACGGCTGGACCTTCGCCGAAGCCGCCGCCACGCCGATCGCGTACCTCACCGCGTACTACGCGCTGAAGGACCTCGCCTCCGTCGAACCCGGGCAGCACGTCCTGATCCACGCGGCGGCCGGCGGTGTCGGCATGGCCGCCACCCGGATCGCCCACCATCTGGGCGCGCGCACCCACGCGACCGCGCACCCCGCCAAATGGGACCTCCTGCGCGGGCACGAGACCGTAGCGAGCTCCCGCACGCTCGGCTTCGAGCAGGAGGTGCCCCAGGGCATCGACGTAGTCCTGAACTCGCTGGCCGGTCCCGCCGTCGACGCGTCGCTGCGCCTGCTCAAACCGGACGGTCACTTCCTCGAGATGGGAAAGACCGACATCCGGAACGCCGAGGACCATCCCGCGGTGCGTTACCGGGCGTTCGATCTGTGGGAGGCCGGGCCGGACCGGATCCAGGAGCTGCTCACCGAGCTGAGCGCGCTGTTCGCCGAGGGCGTGCTCGAGCCGCTGCCGGTCACCGCGTGGGACGTGCGCCAGGCGCCGCAGGCGTTCCGGTTCCTGCAGCAGGCCCGGCACACCGGCAAGGTCGTGCTCACCGTCCCCGCCCCGCTCGATCCGGCGCGGACGGTGCTGATCACCGGCGGGACCGGTACCCTCGGCGCGCTGCTGGCGGCCCATCTCGTCACCGGGCACGGCGTCCGGCGCCTGCTGC
This sequence comes from Amycolatopsis sp. NPDC058278, assembly GCF_042881395.1. Lineage (NCBI taxonomy): Bacteria > Bacillati > Actinomycetota > Actinomycetes > Pseudonocardiales > Pseudonocardiaceae > Amycolatopsis > Amycolatopsis sp. NPDC058278. The sequence goes on from NZ_JBHVXZ010000083.1 coordinate 21,518, forward strand.
TGACCAGCCGCCGTGGCCTCGACGCCGAAGGTGCCGCGGAACTGCGCGACGAACTGGTCGCGCTGGGCGCGGACGTCACCATCGCCGCCTGCGACGCCGCCGACCGCGACGCCCTCGCCCGGCTGCTCGAACACACCGACCTGACCGCGGTGATCCATGCGGCGGGTGTCCTCGACGACGCCACGCTCGAAGCCCTCACCCCGGCCCGGCTCGACGCCGTGCTGGCACCGAAAGCCGTCGCCGCACGCAATCTCGACGAACTCAGCCGGCGGCACGACCTGTCCGCTTTCGTGCTGTTCTCCTCCGCCGCGGGTGTCTTCGGCACGCCGGGCCAGGCCAACTACGCGGCCGCCAACACCTACCTGGACGGGCTGGCGCAGCGACGGCAGGCCGACGGGCTGCCCGCACACTCGCTGGCCTGGGGATTCTGGGAGCCGGCCAGCGGCATGACCGCGGGAGCGGACGCCACCCGGCTCGCCCGCGCCGGGCTCCGGCCGATCTCCGCGGCCGACGGGCTGGCCCTGTTCGACGCCGCGCTGAACGCTCCCCAGGCGGCGCTGGTGCCCTGCCCGCTGGACACCAAGGCACTACGGGAAGCCGGTTCGGTGCCGCCGATCCTGCGCTCGCTGGTCCACGTGGCCAAGCCCGCCGCCGCCGTTGTCCCCCGTGGCCTCTCCGGGCGGCTTGCCGGGCTCTCCCCCGACGAGCGGCTCAGGCAGCTGCGCACCCTCGTCCTCGGCCACACCGCGGCCGTGCTCGGCCACGGCGATCCGGGCGCACTCGACGCGGACCACGCGTTCAAGCAGCTCGGCTTCGACTCGCTCACCGCCGTCGAGCTCCGCAACCGCCTCACCGCCGCCACGGAACTGAAGCTCCCGGCGACGCTGGTGTTCGACCACCCGACACCGGCCGCGCTCGTCGAGCACCTGCACACCCGGCTGGCGGGCACCGGCGAGACCTCGCGGGTCACCGCACCGAGCGCCACGACCGCGGAACCGATCGCGATCATCGGCATGGCCTGCCGCTACCCCGGTGCCGGCACGCCGGAGGAGCTCTGGCGGCTCGTGCACGACGGCGTAGACGCCGTCGGCGACTTCCCGGCCGATCGCGGCTGGGATCTCGGCGGGCTCTACCACCCCGACCCCGACCACCCCGGCACCTGCTGTGCCCGCCAAGGCGGGTTCCTCGGCGACGCGGGCGATTTCGACGCCGCGTTCTTCGCCATGAGCCCGCGCGAAGCGCTCACCACCGACCCGCAGCAGCGGCTGCTGCTGGAGACCGGCTGGGAGGCCATCGAGCACGCGGGCATCGACCCGGTTTCCCTGCGCGGCACCCCGACCGGCGTGTTCGCGGGCGTGGTGCACAACGACTACAGCTCGCGGTCCTACCGGGACACCGAAGGCTTCCACCTGACCGGGAACACCACCAGCGTCGCCTCGGGGCGGCTGGCCTACACGTTCGGCCTGGAGGGCCCGGCGATCACCGTCGACACCGCGTGCTCGTCGTCACTGGTCGCCGCCCACCTGGCGGCCCGGTCCCTGCGCGCCGGTGAATGCTCGCTCGCGCTGGCAGGCGGGGTGAGCGTGATGGCCACGCCGGCGGTGTTCCTGGAGTTCAGCCGTCAACGCGGGCTGGCCCCCGACGGCCGGTGCAAGTCGTTCTCGGCGACGGCGGACGGCGCGGGCTTCTCCGAAGGTGCCGGCGTCCTCGTCCTCGAACGGCTGTCCGACGCGCAGCGCAACGGCCACCCCGTCCTCGCCGTCATCCGCGGCTCCGCCATCAACTCCGACGGCGCATCCAACGGACTCACCGCACCCAACGGCCCCTCCCAAGAACGCGTCATCCGACAAGCACTCGCCGACGCCGGACTAACCACATCAGACATCGACACCGTCGAAGCCCACGGCACCGGAACAACCCTCGGCGACCCCATCGAAGCCCAAGCGCTCCTCGCCACCTACGGCCAGGACCGAACCGAACCCCTCTGGCTCGGATCGATCAAATCCAACATCGGCCACACCCAAGCCGCCGCCGGAATCGCCGGCATCCTCAAAATGATCCTCGCGCTCCACCACGGCATCCTGCCCCGGACCCTCCACGCCGAGGAACCCTCACCCCACGTCGACTGGGCAGCGGGCGCGGTGTCCCTGCTCGACTCGGCCCGGCCGTGGCCCGAAGCCGGCCGGCCTCGCCGCGCCGCGGTCTCGTCGTTCGGGATCAGCGGCACCAACGCCCACCTCATCCTCGAACAACCACCCGCCGAACCCGCCCGGGCGCCGCGGGACGAGCCGCCGTCCGTGCTTCCCTGGCTGCTCTCGGCCCGGAGCCGGGACGCGCTGCGGGCGCAGGCCGCCCGCCTGCTGTCCGCTGTGGACGGTGGCCGGCCGGACCCGCGGGACGTCGGCTTCTCCCTGCACACCACGCGAACGGCGTTCGACCACCGGGCCGCGATCGTCGGGGGTACCCCGCGGGACGGCCTTCGCGCGCTGGCACAGGGAATCCCCGCCGCCAACGTGGTCACCGGCCGGGCGAACGGCCCGGCACGAACGGCGTTCCTCTTCACCGGCCAAGGGAGCCAGCGGCCCGGGATGGGACGCGAACTCGCCGGGACCTTCCCCGCGTTCGCCGAAGCGCTGGCCGAGATCTGCGCCGAGCTGGACCGCCACCTCGACCGCCCGCTGCTTGACGTGCTGTTCGCCGCCGAGGGCACGCCCGAAGCGGCGGCGCTCGATCGCACCGAATTCGCCCAGCCCGCGCTGTTCGCGCTGGAGACCGCGCTCGCGCGGCTGCTCGCCTCCCGCGGTGTCCGACCGGCACTGGTCGCCGGGCATTCGATCGGGGAGCTGGCCGCGGCGCACGTGGCCGGGGTGTTCGACCTCGCCGACGCCGCCATGCTGGTCGCTGCCCGGGGCAGGCTGATGCAGGCCATGCCCCTCGGTGGCGCGATGATCGCGGTGCAGGCGACCGAAGCGGAACTGCGGCCGCACCTGGCCGGGAACCACCGGGTCTGCCTGGCCGCGGTCAACGGACCGGACTCGTTGGTCATCGCGGGCGACGCGGAACCCACGTCGGACGTCGCGGCGCACTGGCGGGCACAGGGCCGCCGGATCCGGCGGCTGCGGGTGAGCCACGCGTTCCACTCACCGCACATGGACGCGATGCTCGGCGAGTTCGGTGAAGTCGCGGCGAAGGTCCGCTTCTCGGCGCCGGAAATCCCGCTCGTCTCGACCCTCACCGGCGAGCTCGCCCCCGCCGGGTTGCTTGCCGACCCCGGCTACTGGGTGCGGCAGGCCAGGGAACCCGTCCGCTTCCGCGACGCCGTCCGGACGCTCGCCGCCGAGGGCACCACGGTCTACCTCGAGATCGGCCCGGACGCCGTTCTCGCTCCGGCCGCCGGTGACTGCCTCACCGGGGACACCCGCGACCCGCTCGTCACGCCCACCCTGCGCCGTGGCCGCCCGGAACCGGAGACCTTCACCCTCGGGCTGGCCCAAGCCCACACCCGCGGCACGGCGGTCGACTGGCACCCGGCCTTCGGCGCCGACCCCCGGCGAATCCCGTTGCCCACCTACGCCTTCCAGCACGAGCGGTTCTGGCTCGAGGGCGGCCGGTCCTTCGCGGAGACGGGGTTCTGGGAAGCCGTCGAGAACGCCGACACCGAAGCGCTCGCCACCGCACTGTCCCTGGACGAAAACCAGCTTCCCACGCTCACCGCGCTGCTCCCCGCGCTGGCCGGCTGGCGCCGCCGGAACGGCGACGGGGCACCGCGCACACCGTCCGTTCCCGCCGCCCCGGACCTGCGCAACCGCCTCGCCGAGGCGCAGGCGCCCGAGCAGGAACGCATCCTCCTCGACCTCGTCCGCACCTACGCCGGCGCGGTGCTCGGCAGCGCGCCCGAAGCCGTCGACACCGCGAGCAACTTCCTCGAGCTGGGCTTCTCGTCTTTCACGGCGCTGGAACTGTGCAACGGCCTCGCGGAAGCCACCGGGTGCGAAATCCCTCCGGTGGCCGTCTTCGACAACCCGACTCCGGCGGCACTGGCCGGCTATCTCCGGACCCGGCTGGCTACCACGTCACCGGCCGACGCCCGCTGACGGCTGAAGGGGACCTTCCTCCGATCGTCCGGAGGAAGGTCCCCCTTCGGTTCACCGCGGGAAGCTCACCAGGAAACCCGCAGGTCGTGGAGGCCGAACAGGGCCGCGTCCCGCTTGTACGCCAGGTCGGCCACCGGGGTGTCCACGCGCAAGGCCGGGAACCGGTCGAAAAGGGCCTCGAAGACGATCTCCAGCTCGGCCCGGGCGAGGTTCTGCCCGATGCACTGGTGGACGCCGTACCCGAAGGCGAGGTGGTGCCGGGCGGAGCGGCGGACGTCGAACCGGTCCGGGTCGGGGAACGCCGCCGGGTCGCGATTGGCGGACCCGGTGAGCACGAACATGCCTTCACCGCCGCGGATGACGCGATCGCCGATGCGGACGTCCTCCTTGGCCGCGCGGGGTGAGACCAGGTCGCCGATGCTGAGGTAGCGCAGCAGTTCCTCCACCGCACCCGGCCACAGCGCGGCATCCGCCTTCAGCTCCGCCAGCGCCTCCGGGTGCCGGAGGAGCAGGACCGTGCCCAGCGAGATCATGTTCGCCGTGGTCTCGTGCCCGGCGTTGAGCAAAGCTTGCGCGGTGGTGGCCAGGTCCTCGTCGGGGATGTCGTGCTCGGCCTGGGCCCGGACGAGCTTGGTCAGGATGTCGTCGGCCGGTTCGGCCCGCTTGGCGGCCAGCAGCCCGATCATGTATTCGCGCAGTTCCCGCAACGCCTCGTGGAACCGGGCGGGCGAACTGGCGCGGCTGAGCACGACCTTGGCCCGGGACTGGAAGAACTCGTGGTCCGCGTAGGGAATCCCGAGCAGGTCGCAGATCACCAGTGACGGCAGGGGCAGCGCCAGCGCCTCGACCAGGTCGGCCGAGCCGGGCCTGGCGGCCATCGCGTCGAGGAGTTCCCCGGTGATCTCCCGGATCCGCGGGCGCATCGCCTTGACGTGCTTCACCGTGAAGCTCGGCAGCAGCAGTTTCCGGTAGAGGGTGTGCTCGGGCGGGTCGGTCCGGGCGAACGGCGGCCGCACGCCTGGGGGGATCGCGGGGCCGCCGCCCGGCACGGGGCAGCCCGCACTGCGCAGGTCCCCGCTGATCTTCGGATCCGTCAGCGCCGCCCTGGCGTCGGCATGCCGGGTCACCAGCCAGACCGGCATCCCGTCCGCCAGCACCGCGCCCGCGACCGGATCCTCTTCCCGCAGCCGCGCGTATTCCGGCGGTGGGTCGAACGGGCAGCCCGAGCGGGGCATCGGGAACGCCTGCCGGCTCAGCACGGCATCGGTCATCTCCGGGTTCCTTTCTGGATTCCGGGGCCGCGCCGAGCCGGGCGTCGCTTCGACGACCGCTTCAGTGCCGCTTGGCCCCGCCTTTCTTGACGTTGGGGAACAGGGCGAGCGCGGTGAACGCGGCGACGACGAGCAGCGCGGCGCTGATGGCGAACCCGAGCCGGAACCCGCTGGTCAGCGCTTCCGCCTTGGGTGTGCCGGAGGACAGCAGGTCCGTGGTCCGCGCGGTCGCCAGCGTCGACACCACGGCGAGCCCGAGCGCGCCGCCGATCGTCCTGGACACGTTGACCAGACCCGAGGCCACGCCGGTCTGCCCGGCGGGCACGCCCGACACCGCGGCGATCGTGGCCGGGATGAACGTCAACGCGACGCCGATGCTCAGCAGCAGCGACGGTGCCAGGATGTCGCCGAGGAACGTGCCGTCCGGCGAAACCCGGGCGAACAGCGCGAGGCCACCGGCGGCGATCAGCGCGGCGCCGAACACGATGTAGCGCACGCCCAGCTTCGGGATCAGCACCGGTGCCAGCCGGGCGAACACCACCAGCAGCAGCGTCAGCGGCACGTAGGCGAGGCCGGTCTGCAACGGCGTGAAGTGCAGGACCTCCTGCTGGTACAGCGTCGCGAGGTAGAACATCACGAACATGCCGCTGTTGACCAGCGCCTGCACCACGTTGGCGCTGAACACCGACCGGACGCGGAGCAGCGAGATCGACAGCAGTGGCTCCTTCGCCACGAATGCCTCGTGGATCAGGAAGTAGCCGATCAGGACCACCGCGCCGCCCAGCGCGACGAAGGTGCGCGGGGAATCCCAACCGTCCTTCGTGGTCTCGACGATGCCGTAGGCGAGCAGGGTCAGCCCGCCGGTCGCGGTGATCGCACCGACTCCGTCGAACCGGTGGAACCGCCGGGTCGCCTTGTCGACGTCGAGGTACTTGAACGAGGCCACGATCAGCGCCAGCCCCAGCGGGATGTTGAGCAGGAAGATCCACTGCCAGCCCGGCCCGTTGACGAACAGGCCGCCGATCAGCAGGCCGGCCGACGCGCTGACCCCGCTGAGCATGCCCCAGAGCCCGATCGCCTTGTTGCGGGGCGCGCCCTCCGGGAAGGTCGCCGCCAGCATCGCCAGCGTCATCGGCCCGATGAACGCGGCCGCCAGCCCCTGGACGGCCCGCATGACCACCAGTTCGATGGCGTTCTGCGACAGCCCCGCCACCAGGGAGGCGAGGGTGAACACGGCCAGCCCGCCGAGGAACACCCGGCGGCGCCCCAGCAGGTCGCCCGCCCGCCCGGCCAGCAGCAGGAACCCGCCGAAGGCGACGGTGTAGGCGTTGACCACCCAGGACAGGTCCGCGTCGGCGAAGCCCAGGTCCACCTTGATCCGGGGCAGGGCCACGTTGACGATCGTGATGTCGACCGTCTCGAGGATGTGGCCCACACAGAGGATCGCCAGCGCGATCCGGATCCGGTTGGTCCAGACGAAAGCCGGGGCGGCGGCCGCCGCGGGCGGCGCCGCGGTGTTCTCGGTCATGGGACACTCCCGCTACTTGACGATCGGTCGGTAAGTAGTGGTTCTACGCCACTTACCGACCGATCGTCAAGTACACTGGGCAGCGAACAGGAGGCGACATGGGTGAGCGCGCGGCGAGCGGGACCAAGGATCGGATCCTTGCGATCGCGAAGCAGCTGTTTCTGGAAAAGGGCTACGCGGGGACGTCCATCGCGGACATCAGCGGCGCCCTCGGCACCACGAAGGCCGCGGTCTACTACCACTTCGCGGCCAAGGACGCGATCCTGTCCGAGCTGCTGGCCAAACCGCTGGCCGAGTACACCAGGCTCGCCGAGCGGGCCGTGACCGAGCCGCTGACCGCCGCGGAGCTGCTCGGCGAGCTGATCGACATGACCGCGGACGCCGAGTCCGTGCTCAGCCTGCCGGGCAACGATCCGTCGATCAGCGCCGAGCTGAAGGACATGCACAAGCTGCGCGAGAAGAACGACATGATCATCGCCGGGCTCGCCGATCCCGGCGCCACCGGCGTGCAGCTCGTCCGTGCGCACGCCGCGTACGCGGTCGCCAAGCAGGGTACGTTCGCGGTGCTCGCGGCCAACGGCGGCAAGCTTCCCGAGGGGGCCCGCGCCGAACTCCTCGACGCCGCACTGCGCGCGCTCGGCCACTGAGCTCATTCCGCCCGCTCCGGCAGGGCGACGACGAGGACCGCGGCGAAGACGAGCAGGACTGCCAGCACGAGCACGGCCGGGCCGGTCCGTTCGGCGAGCGCACCGGCCGGTACGGTCACCAAACCGACGGCCAGCACGCCGAACGCACCGCCGAAGTGGCGCAGGGCGTTGATGAACCCCGCGCCGTTGCGAGCGGATTTCGGCGGCAGCGAGCCCATCGCCGCGGACAGCGCGGGTGCCTGCGGGATGCCGCCACCGAACCCGGCCACGCCGAGCGCGACGGTGATCAGCGCGTCATCGCCGGCCGAGACCGCGAAGGCGAGCAGGGCGAGTCCGGCGGCGAAAACGAGCAACCCGGCGATCACCACCCAGCGGACACCGACGCGCCGAGCGACCCGGTCGGACAGCAGCGAGCTGACCGCGACGAACCCGGCGAAGGGCAGCAGCCGCAGCCCCACTCCCAGCGGGTCGACGCCGAGCCTGGTTTCCAGGTACATCGGCACCACGAACATCGCGCCCGTCCACGCCAGGTTCGCCAGCACGATCACCAGCTGCGACCACACGAACCGGGGCACCCGCAGTACCGAGAGCTCGATGAGCGGGTGCTCGGCCCGGCGCTGGCGCACGCCGAAGGCGATCACCAGCACGGCCGCCAGCGCGAGCCACGCCGCCGCCCACGCCCGGCCACCGCCGGCGGCGTCGATCAGCCCGGCGGAGATGGCCAGCACGGCGGCACCGGCCAGCGCGACGCCCGCGACGTCGGCCCGGTGCGGCTGTTCGGCGCGAGCCTCCGGCACCAGGACGAGGAGAAGCGGGCAGGCCAGCACGACCAGGCCGGTGTTGATCAGGAACACCGAACCCCACCAGGAGTGCTCGAGCAGCGCGCCGCCGAGGATCGGCCCGAGCGGGGTCGCCGAAGCGACCACGGCGGTGCCGATGCCGAAGGCACGTCTCCGCTGTTCGGGCGGGAACAGCCCGGTGGTGATCGAAACCCGCATGGGGAGCACCACCGAGGCGCCGGCGCCCATCACCACCCGCCAGAGCAGCAGCCACCCCACATCGGTGGCGTACGCCGCGGCCAGCGAAGCCGCGCCGAACACGACGAGCCCGGTCACGAGGGTCCGGCGCTGTCCCCAGCGGCCGCCGAGGGCGGGCACCAGGAGCATGCCGGACGCGCAGGCGACGATGTAGGAGATCACGATCCACTGCAGCTGCCCGGGGCTCGCGTGCAGCGCGGCGGCGATCTTCGGCAGGTCGATGCTGACCATGGTCACGTCCATGAACGGGACGAGGACGCACATCGAAAGCACGCCGACGACCGTCCAGCGCCGCAGCCCGGTCGACTCGCGCGCGGCCACCTCCGTCATACCGCCACTCCCGCCGGTTCGCCGAACCAGCGCCGCAGCGCCGGGACGAGCTCGGTGCCGTCGCGGTCGGTCCAGGCCACGTGCCCGTCCGGCCGGATCAGCAACGCGGCGTACGGAAGTTCCGCCGCCGGCGCGGCCGTGACGACGTCCACCCGGCCGGCCCACGGCGCCGCGGACGCCGGCCCGGCACCGCCCGAAAGGTCCAGCAGCACGCCACGGGCCTGGTGCAGCGTCCGCAGCGTGCTCGACTCACCCTCCGCGGTGGACAGCGGCACATCCGGGATCCGGGCACCGGTGAGGGAACCGGTCGTGCCCGGCGAGTAGCGGATGTCCACCCCGGACACGAGCCCGGCCAGGAACCGCCGGACGTCGGCGAACCCGAGCAGGTCGCCCATCAGCGCACGCAACGGGGAGACCCGGTCCGCCGGGAACGTCAGCGCGATCTGTGCGCGGGCGCTCTCGCACACCTGGTGCCCGACCGGGTGACGCTCGTCGTGGTAGCTGTCGAGCAGGCCGGGCGGGGCCCAGCCCGCCACGGCCGCGGCGAGCTTCCAGCCGAGGTTGACCGCGTCCTGCAGGCCGAGGTTCATGCCCTGGGCGCCGAGGGGGAAGTGGATGTGCGCCGCGTCCCCCGCCAGGAACACCCGGCCCGCGCGGTAGCGCTCGGCCTGCCGGGTGGCGTCGCCGAACCGCGACAGCCAGCGCGGCTCGCCGAACGCCGGCGCCCGGCCGGTGACCCGTTCGACGGCGGCCCGCAGCTCGGCCACGGTGACCGGCTGCTCCCCCGGCGTGACCCCGTGCTCGACGCACATCACGCGGAACAACCCGTCGCCCAGGGGTGAGACACCGAGCATGCCGCGCTCGGACACGATCGGCTCGCGGAGGTTGATCTCGTCGTCGAACTCCTCGACGTCACCGACGATCCCCCACAGCGCCGAGTCCGTGCCGGGGAAGCCGATCCCGGCGAGCTTGCGGATCGCGCTGCCGCCGCCGTCGCAGCCGGCGAGAAACGCACCGGGCAGGCGGTAGTCCCCGTCCGGTCCGCTGACCAGGGCCGTCACGCCGTCGTCGTCCTGCGTCAGCCCGGTCACCGCGTGGCCGCGGCGAATGTCCGCACCCAGCTTGAGCGCGGCCTCCTCCAGCAGCCGCTCGACCCGCGACTGGTGGATGTGCAGCGAATACCGGTGGCGGCCGTCGACCACGTCCATGTCGAGCAGCAACCCGGCGTAGTGCACCCGCGGCCAGGTGACGCCGTCGGCGAGGAACGGGCCGAGCAGCCCGCGCTGGTCGAGCACCTCGGCCGAGCGCGCGTGCAGGGCCAGCGCCCGCGACTGGCCGGTCGGCTCGGGCAGGCGTTCCAGCAGCACGGTCTCCACCCCGGCCACCCGCAGCTCACAGGCGAGCATCAGGCCGGTCGGCCCGGCGCCGACAACGATCACACGGCTCACGAAGGACTCCTTCTCGTCGAAGACGCGAACCGGGCTCGCGCCCGCATCAGCCGCAGCGCCGCGGCGAGCAGCAGGTACCGCGGTCCACCGCTCCCCCGCATCCGCAGCACGGAAAGCGCGCCCCAAAGCCGGGTTTCCGCGACGTGCCGAGGCGAGCCGTGCACGTCGTCGTGCGTCACCACGTCCAGGTTTCGCACCGTTTCCCGGAGCAGCCGGACCTCACCGGCCGGGATGATCTCGTCACGCTCGCTGGCCGTGTAGGCGACCGGGATGTCCAGCGACGCCAGCTGTGCGCGGGTCAGCGCCATGGGTGCCAGTACCCGCGACAGCTCGGCCGTCTTGGCGCCTGCCAAGTGCGCCAGCGTGTCGACGGTGAGGCGGGGCAGCCGCGCCTGCCACGACGAGTCGGAGAAGAACTCCGTCACGGGCGCGCCGACGGTGACCACCCCGCGGATCCGCCGGTCCGACACCGCCGCCCTCAGTGCGAGGTGGCCGCTGAAGCTCAGCGCCAGCGCGTACGCCTGCTCGACGTCCGCTTGCCCGGCGAGCGCGTCCAGCAGGTCCGGCAGCATTCGCCAGCTGTCTTCGTGGTAGCCCAGGGTGTTCTCACCGACCCCGGGCATCTCGACGGCCACCCCTGCCACGCCCAGCCGGCGCAGCATGGGCAGCGCGGGCGCCCACTGCTCCTTGATGCTGACGATGCCGCCGCAGACCAGGAGCAACGGCTGCCGGGCGGTGGGGGAAAGTCCCGACGTCCAGCAGCGCACCCGGCCGCCGCCGAGCTCCAGCTCGAGCTGCTCGATGCCGTGCTCCCCGGCCCAGCGACCGAAGCAGGACACGCACCGTTCGAGCGCGGCCTGCCGCGCCGGGCCGTCCACGAACGGGAACCGCGCCATGTTGTAGTGGCCTGCCGCGTCGAGCAGACGGCCCGCCTTCTCCAGTTCGGCGCCGGCGCGCGACCACTCGGCCACCCACGAGCCCGCCGCGTCACCGTCATCGGTGTGCATCCGGGACAGCAGCCGCGCGTGGTCGCCGAGCCGCTGGGCCCGCGCGTGCGCGACCGCGAACTGCTTGAGCTCGCCGAGGTCGTTCATCCGGCCACCGCTTCACCGGACTTGAACTCCTCCAAGGCGGCCTTGAGCTCGGTGAGCACGTCCGCCGCCTCGGCGCCGTCGATCACGCGGTGGTCGAAGGCGAGGCTCAGCCGCATCACCGGCGCGACGGTCACCTTGCCCTCCCGCACCACCGGCCGGTCCAGCACCCGGCCGACGCCGAGCGTGACCGTCGTCCCGCCCACCGAGTGGAACCCGTCGACCGCCCGGTGCCCGAGCGAGGTGACCGCGACCGTGCCCATCGTCTTCGCCCGGCCACGCGGCGAGCGCGTCGCGAGCCGGAAGGCCAGCGCGCCGATCGGCGCCGGCAGCCGGTGCAGGGCCCGGACGCGGGCGAATTCCGGGCCCTGTCCGGGATCGGCGTCACGATAGTGCTCCAGCCGTTGCTGGATGTCGGCCAGCGACGCGGTGTGCACGTCGGGCAGCACCGCCGACAGCACGACCCGCTGCTCGTCCAGCCGCCGATCGAGGGTCAGCTTCGCGTGCACGCTGTCGTGCCGGGTGAGCTTCGGCCACCGGCGGCCGCTGACGGCGGCGTTGGCCTCGGGATGCTCGCGCAGCACCCGCCCCGCGGCATAAAGGACGTAGCTCACCCAGGAATGGCGCACGCCGGAGTGGCGGTGGTCGCGGACCGCGGTCATGTCCACCTCGGTGTCGAGGAAGACCGGTGCGAACGACTTCGCGTAGTCGAGGAAGTAGAGCGTGTGCCGCCGCTGCCGGGCGATCGGCGTGGTGTGCGTCACGCGGCCACCGCCAGGTCGTAGATGCGCGCGAGGTTGGGCGCTTCGAGCACGTCCGGGAACGAGATCCCGCGGCCGGTTTCCCGCTCCAGCAGGGTGACCAGCCGCAGCAGCAGCACCGAGTCCCAGCCGGGCAGGCGGTCGAACTCCACGGTGACGTCGCCGGCGGTCAGCGCCAGGCCGATCTCGTCGCGGACCAGGGTGACGAACTCGTCGAGGCTGTTCATGAGCGGTCTTCTCCTCCGAACGTCGCGTAGAGACTCACGTGCCCGGGCACGGCGACGATCTCCGCCAAGTCGTGGCGGAACACCGCACCGGCGTCGTCCTCGGAGACCGCCGCGAAGCCGTACCGCGGGTAGAAGTCCTTGACCTTGCCGTTCTTCGCGGTGGCGCGATAGGTGCCGTAAACGGCCCGCACGCCGGTGCCCTTCGCGTACCGGACCAAGGCGGACAGGCAGGACTGCTCGATGCCCCTGCCGAAAACCCGGCAGCTGAGCAGGAAGTTGTCGATGTGGGCTTCGTCGCCTTCGCGGCGGTAGAAGACCGCGCCGACGACGCCGTTGTCCCCGAACCGGTCGCGGGCTTCGATGGCCAGGACCAGCGACGCCGGATCGTCGAGCAACGCACGCAGCTCCGGCGGCTGGAGCCGCCGGGTGGTCAGGTTGAACTGGTTGGTGCGCAACGTGATCTGCGAGAGCCGCGGCACCTGGTCCGCCCGTGCCCGGGTCAGCCGGACTTCGATGCCGAGTTCGGCGAGGTAGTCCTCGAGCGAGGAGAACTCGTGCAGGAAGTCCTTGCGTGCCAGCTCTTCGCGGTACTGGACAGGCCGGGTGAGGTCCGCACCGGTCAGCTCGGGGACGCCGAACCAGCCATCCCGCAGCAGCTTCCCGGGATGACGGGCGGGCTCCTCGTCGAGGCGGACCACCGCCACGCCGGGGAGTTCGTGGCGCACCAGGCCGCACTCGAACGGACTGTCGTCGACGAACACGAAAGAGTCCACCCCGAGGTTGAGCGCCTCGGCGAGCCCGCGCAGGTTGTCGTGCTTGGGCTGCCAGTTCGCGATTATCCGCACGAAGTCGTCCTCACGCAGGACCATCCGCGGGTGCTCGCGCAGCACCTTCCGGACCGGTTCGGCGTCGTTCTTGCTGACCACGGCCAGCAGCACACCCTGGGCGCCGATCTGCTTGACCACCTTCTGGAAGGCGGCGAACGCTTCACCGCGGTAGCCCTCGCCGATCTCCACACCGGACGCCCCGGTCTCGCCCAGCACGCCGCCCCACAACGTCTCGTCGAGATCGAGCACGAGGCATTTCTTGCCCTGGCCTGCCTGCTGGGCGCCGATGTGGCCGAGTTCCCGCGCGTACCGCGCCAGCAGTTCGGCGGAGAGGTATGCCTTGGCGTACCGGCTCATCCGTGCGTCCTCGACGGCGATGCCTTCCGCGATCAGCGGATCGAGGTCGACGGTCAGCACGCCGGGCAGGTTTTCACCCAGCCGCAGCAACCGCGCGTTGGCCTCCCGCCATACGGCGCCGAGGCGCGCCCGGGAGCGGTGGTCGACCAGTTGCGCGGCGACACCGGCGGGCAGCGGAATCGTGTTGAGCACCAGGGTGGCGCGGCTGTGCTCGCCGAACCGCGCGGCCAGCTGCCCGGCCAGTGCGACCTTGGCCGTGAGCACGCGCTCGGCGTCCGCCGCGGTCCAGGGCACCGGCAGCTCGTCGAGGACCATCATCGGGTCGAGCACGAACGCGCACAGGTCCGGCCCGGCCCGGTGCAGCTCACTGTCCTTTTCCGACAGGTCGGTCCGGTAGCCGTCGAAATCGCCGACGAACGGACGCGCCAGGATGCCGTGCCGGGCGAGTTCACCGGTCAGCGGCGGGACGAGCCCGGCGAGCGTGCCATGCCCGGTGATGCCCACCTTCAGCTGCAGCTGGCCGGGATGGGCCCGCAGGATCTCCTCGGCGTCGAGCCGGGACAGCAGCTGGCCCGCCCGGGCGAAGTCCGCGTCGGTCAGGTCGGTCAGCAGTCCGCGCACCGCCGGGTAGTCGCGTTCGAGCAGGCCGTCCCGGTACAGGTCCCAGAGTGTCGCGCCGCCGATCGCCGGCCCCGCTGTCATGCCTTCTCCAGCACGAGACCGGCTTTGATCCAGCGGCTGGACTCGACGGCGACAGCAACCGCGCGATCGCCGGGCGCCATCTCCGGCAGGGCGCGCTCCAGCTGGAAGAACGGCAGGGCGTTGCCGGTGTTGCCGGTCTCGGCCACGCAGCTGACCTCCCGGACACCGGGCACGTCCAGCCGGGCCATGATCTTCTCCGTCATCCGGACGGAAAGCTGGGGCGGCAGCAGGAAGTCGAGGTCCGCCGGCTGCCAGTCCTGTTCCTTCAGCAGCCGCGCGAGAATGTCCACGGAGAGCTCCGGTACGAGGTCCGCGATCGCCTTGAAGTCCTCGCGCACGGCGGGCGTTCCGCTGTCGCGGTCACCAAGGCCGTACCACTCGAGACGCTGTCCCGGCGGCTGACCGAGACCGCTGAGCTCGACGAAGGCCCGGTGCAGCAGGACGGAACCGGGCCCGGGCTCCCGGGTGAGCACGGCGGCACCCGCGCCATCGCCGAAGAGCACCATGTTGACCATTTCCTCGGGCGGGAGGCCGCTGTAGTCGAGGGAAAGGTCGATGTGCTTGGCGCACACGTCGCCACCGAGTACGAGCGCGGTCCGATGCCGGCCGGCCAGGAGGAACTGGTGGGCCAGGTCGAGTGCCTGCATCGCACCGGAACATCCGGACTGCAGCTGGTAACCGGGCACGCCGGTGATGCCGGCGCGCTCGGCGATGACGTTGACCGTGGTGGGCAGCAGGGCATCCGGCATCGAAGTCCCCATGACGACCAGATCGACCTCACCGGCGGCCACCCCGGCCGTCTCGAGCGCGTGCCGGGCGGCCGTCTCACCGAGGTCGGCGAGCGAGTACCGCTGCTCGCCGGTGACGAGATCCAGTGCCAGATAACGGGTTCTGGTGCCGACGAACGCGTCGATCCACTGCTCGAACACCGGCGTCAGCCGGAACGCCTTGGTCAGCGCCGCATTGTCCACCGGGGAACCGGGAAGCGCGGTGCCGACGGATCGAATGTGGACTTCCTGCCCCACCATGGCTGCTCACCTCATCCTGTGCTGTGACCAGCCTGGGCAGGCCGGCCAAAGCACGGCTAAAGCGAGCCTTGTGCGGAGCGCCGATGCCTACCTGCCGGGTCCCGGCAGACATCGGACGCGACTCAATCGCGGACGACCGGGACCCGCCAGCCGCGGCGGGCGGCGTGGTGATCGATCTCCGCGTCATCGGCGGCGAGGATGCACTTTTGCAGTTCCCGCAATGGACCGCACGGCTCGAGCCCGAGCTCGGTCATCAACTGTTCCCGCGCGGTCTGGTACACCTTCAATGCGTCCGCCCGGCGGCTCGAGCGGTACAGCGCCAGCATGAGCTGCTGGTAGAACTTTTCGTGCAGGGGGTGTTCCGCGATCAGCGAATAGAGCCAGCCGATCAGCTCCTCGTGCCGGTCGAGCATCAGGTTGGAGGACACGAGCAGTTCGACGCACTCGAGCCGGATCTCCCCCAGCCAGCAGGCGAACCCGTTGATCATCGGGCCGTCCCGGAGGTCCCCCAGTACCGGACCACGCCAGAGGGCCAGCGCGCCCTCGAGACTGGTGACGGCTTCTTCGAACTTCCCGGCCCTGGCGAGTGCCCGGCCGTGGCCCAGCAGTCGCTGGAATTCGTGCAGGTCGAGCTCGTCCGAACCAAGCCGGAACGTGTAGCCTGGCGCGCGTGTAACGATCGGGCTGTCATCACGGCCGGGACGTTTCAAGAACTTGCGAAGCTGAGAGACGTACACATGCAGTGCCGCTCCCGCACAGCGCGGTGGATTGCTGCCCCAGATCTCTTCGATCAGCTGGTCGATCGAGACGACTTCTTCAGCCTTGATCAGCAGCGTGGCCAGGAGTATTTCCATTTTTCTGGCGGTCAATACGGAGTAGGAACCTTGTTCATCGCCTATCCGCAAAGACCCCATGATTTCGAACTTCACATAACCCCCACGGTTAGAAAAGAACCCCAGACCACCACCGCACTGTGGCATCAAGCCGCCCGCTCCCCAGACGCCCTGAGGACAGGCGACGCATCGTTGCGCCTGCCTACCCGGCGGATCCAGCGGACGGTTACATCCTAACCGGATTGACTGCGCACTGTCGCCACAAAGTTCCCGATTGGTAGCCCATTCGGCGCAACAAACACCCGAATGTTGCCACTGCGGCATCGCGCCCCGCAGAAGGAGCTCTCATTCGGAGCTTGTCCACCACTATCGGACATACCCGACAAACAGCAATTCCGCCCCCAATGACACATTCGGTGGCGATCTCCGCGGACCGTCGCCCCCGTCAGTCCTCAGCCGACATTGCCTGACGTCACCCGGCTCGACGGCAATCCCTCGAACGCGTTCGATCTCGTTGCTCCGTCACAGAGTCACGGTCGAGCAGCTGCTGAAGGAAACGGGCGCCCGAGCGCGGACCCTCGGCTCGCGCCCATCCACCGTGGACGTTCCGGCCACGCCTCGGCGGACCGGTTCCCGGCTCCGCAAGGCCCTCGTGCCCGGGGCGATCACGTTTCCGGCCGGCGCCGGAGGTGTCCACGACCACCGAGCCGGTGGCAACGGTCACCCTCCCGCCCGTCCGCCGAGCCGACGCCGGCCACCCCACCAGCGGCCCGTGATCACGTTGGGGCACCCGGTCGGCGGACACCGCCACTGACGGCCGCGTAGCCGCGCGTCAAGCTTCCGCATTGCTAATCTGCGGCCGGTACCTCGGTAACCGGGAGGCGTAGTGCCCCAGTTCGACCTGTCTCCGGCCGAGTTGGCGGATTATCGGATCACCACCCCCGAACCGCCCGAATTGGACACCTGGTGGGCGACCCGGCTGGCCGAGTCGCGTGCACTGGCGAAACCGATCCGGCTCACCCGGCACGAACCCGGGATCTACGGTCCGCTGCTCGCCTTCGACCTCGAGTTCTCCGGAGCCGGCGGTGATCGGATCCGCGGGTGGTACCTCCGCCCGCCCGCCTCGGCCGGCCTCGAACTGCCCACGGTCGTCACCTTCGTCGGCTACGGCGGCGGCCGCGGTCTGCCGATCGATCACACCGCATTGCCCGCGGCGGGGTTCGCGGTCCTCGTGATGGACGTCCGTGGCCAGGGCGGACGCTGGACGATCGGCGCCACCGGAGACCCCGGCGGGGACTCGGGCGGCCCGGAAGCTCCGGGAGTCATGACCCGCGGCATCGCCGATCCGCGGACGTACTACGTCACCAGGCTGATCACGGACGCCGTGCGTGCGGTCGAGGTAGCCGGAGAGCTCGATGGCGTGGCCGCCGGCCGGATCGCGGTGCGGGGCGGCAGCCAAGGTGGCGGGCTGGCCCTCGCGGCGGCCGCGCTGAGCGGCAACGCCGTCAAGATCTGCCAGGCCGACGTGCCGTTCCTCTGCGACTTCCAGCGCGCGATCACGCTGTCCGGCCAGCCGCCGTACACCGAGATCGCCGGGTTCCTGGCCCAGCACGTGGACCTGGTGCCGGCCGCGCTCGACACGTTGAGGTACGTCGACTGCGCGTTGCTGGCGCGCAGGATCACGGCGCGATGCCTGCTGAGCGTCGGCCTGATGGACGAGATCTGCCCGCCCTCGACCGTGTACGCGGCCTTCCACGAGATCAACGCACCGAAGGAACTGCTCGTCTCACCCTTCGGCGGGCACGACGTGGCCAGGTCGCACCTCGAGCGGCAGTTGGGCCACCTGCGCACCTACCTGTAGCCGGGGCCGGCCGCCGGGCTACGCGCAGCTGACGCGGCAAATCGAAGGCAGTCAGCCGCGGGAACGGCGTCGGCGGGTACGAGGCGTGGTCAGCTCTTCCCCCAGGATCGCGTCGATCTGCTGCCCGGCACGTCGGAGCATCGCTGCCACGAGTCCGGCCAGCGAGATCACCGCTGTGCCGGCGATCCCGGCGGCAGACGACTGCGACCAGGCCACCAGCAGGATCCCGAGCGCGGCCACGACCAAAGGCGCAGCGAAGGGATTGGTCAATGCCGGAACGAACGGGGACGAGCCCATCGGCAACCACCTTCGAACGAACACGGCATCCGACTCCACCGCGTTACCGGCTCAGTCGCGAGCGCTGTCCGTGTTGTTACGGCCTGCGCGCCGGACCTGCGGACCCGCCGCTGACGCCACGCCGGCAGAGCACTCGCCGAGGCCGGTGAGCGGCTGCCGGTGCCTGTCGACACGGTTCCGGCTCGAGAAGCCTGCAATACCGGTCCGTGGGTGTTACCGTCTGTGCCCGCGGCCACTGTCGGGGTCGCTTCATCGCTGTACGGTCGTGGAGTCGTCGTGGGCAGGGAAACGCAACACCACCAGCCGTCCGCGCAGCCGGGTCAGCGCGATGTCCTCGACGGTCTGCCGGTCACCGTCTGGGAAGCCGACGCCCGCAGCGGTGCCTATTCGTTCGTCTCCGCCGGTGCCCGGACGCTGCTGGGACGGTCGCCTGCCACCTGGCTGGGTGATCCGGCGTTCGCGCCGTCGGTCGTGCACCCCGAAGACCTCGCCCACTTCCGGCAGGCGCGCGGCAAAGCCTGGCGGCAGGAGGGCGACTACGAGATCGCCTACCGCGCGCTGGCCGACGACGGGCGCGTGGTGTGGCTCGAAGAGCACGCGCGCGTGGGCTCCGACGGCGTCGTCCGCGGCGTGTGGCTGGACGCCGCGGGGCGGCGCTCGGAGGCGGAACGGCAGCGGTTCCTCGCCGGGTTCGAGCGCGGGCTGCAGGAACTGGACGACGCCGAGCAGGTCATGGAATACGCCGCCCGCCGTCTGGGGGAACACCTCGGCGCCGATCGTTGTGCCTACGCCGAGGCGGAAGAGGACCAGGACCACTTCCTGATGAGCGGCGATCACCACACCGGCCTGCCGCCGCTGCCCGGGCGCTTCGCGATGTCGGAGTTCGGGGACGGCTGCGTGCGGGCCATGCGGGCCGGCGAGTCGTGGGTCGTCGGTGACTGCTTCCACGACGAGCGCCTCGAACCGGCGGATCTGCACGCCTACCGGGTGACCGGGATCCGGGCCGTCATCTGCGTCCCGCTGCTGCGCGGCGGCCGGTTCGTCGCCGCCATGGCGGTGCACCAGGCCACGGTCCGGCCCTGGACGGACGCCGAAGTCGACCTCGTCGAACTCATCGTCGCCCGCTGCTGGGAGTCCATTCAGCGGACGCACACCGGCCGGGCGCTGCGCGACAGCGAGCAGCGCCACCGGTCGCTGGTGGAACGCGCCACCGACGCCATCTGGGTCCTCGACCGCGCCCTGCGGTTCGCCGAGGTCAACCCCGCGGCCTGCGCCCTGCTCGGCTACCACCGCGACCAGCTGATCGGCACGCCGATCGCCGACCTGCTCGATGACGACGGGAGCCGCCGGTGGCGGCAGCTGCTCGCCGAGCCCGGTACGGCGCTGGAAAGCGGCGAAGTGCACCACGTCCGCCGGGCCGACGGTGCCCAGGTGGCCTTGGAGCTGAGCATCCAGGTCACCCCGTCCGGGATGCAGGCGATCGGCCGGGACGTCACCGAGCGGCGCCGCCGCGAGGCGGAGCGGGAGCTGCTGCTGCGGCGGGAACACGAGATCGCCGAGACCCTGCAGCGGAGTCTGCTGCCCCGCGAGCTGCCGGCGCTGCCACGGGTGGCCGCCGCGGCGCGCTACCTCCCCGCCGCGGTCCACGCGCAGACGGGCGGAGACTGGTACGAGCTGGTCGCGGTCGGGGAGACCACCGTCGCCCTGTCGGTCGGTGACGTCGTGGGCAAGGGCCCGCAGGCAGCGGCGGTGATGGGCCAGCTGCGCAGCGCGCTGGCCGGCAGCCTGCTCGACGGGCACGGCCCGGCGGCGGCCCTGGAACGCCTGGACGCGTTCGCCGCGCGCACCGACGGAGCCCCCGGCACGACCTGCGCGTGTCTCACGCTCGACTGGGAGACCGGCGAGCTGCGCTGGGCCGTGGCCGGGCACCCGCCACCCACCGTCGTCGAGGCCGCCGGCGCCCGGTTGCTCCCCGGCGGCGGCAGCGTGCTCGGCGGCCCGGACCGGTCGCGATACGCGGAGCAGACGACGACGCTCAGCCCGGGCACTTCGGTGCTGCTCTACACCGACGGCCTGGTCGAGCGGCGCGACGAGCGGATCGACGAGGGGCTGCAGCGCCTGTGCGCGACAGCGGCGGGGCTCGCCGCCGCGGCGCCGGAGCAGATGGTCGCAGCGATCACCGGGACCCTGCTCGACGACGGGCAGGAAGACGACGTCGCCCTGCTCGCCATCCGGCTGCTGCCACCGCCGCTGCACCGGCGCGCGACCGCCGAACCGACGGCACTGCAGCGGCTGCGCACCGACGCCGCGCGGTGGTCGGCGGAGACCGGGCTGCCCGCCGAACTGCACCAGGACCTGAGCCTCGCCCTCGGCGAAGCCGTGGCGAACTCCGTCGAGCACGCTTCGGCGAATGCGGTCACGTACTCGGTGACGCGGACCGCGGACGGCCGTCTCGACGTCGAGGTGCGCGACGACGGGACGTGGCGGCCCGAACCGGCCGAAAACAGCCACCGCGGCCGCGGCATCGCCATCATCACGGCGTTGTCCGAAGAGATCGCGATCGACCACGATGACCTCGGCACCACGGTCCGGTTCCGGATGGGCGCCGAACCGGGCACCCCGCCCGAGGCCGTCGTGCCGGTGTCCGAGGTCATGGCCTCGGCGAACGTGACCGTCCACGACACGGTCCCGGACGTGCTGATCCTGAAGGTGACCGGCGACCTGGACCTGGCGACGATCGACGAAGTGTGCCCGGCGGTGCTGCACCACGTCGGAGCCGCGGCATCCCGGGAGGTGGTCGTGGACCTCACCGGGCTGCGGTACTTGAGCAGTTGCGGCGTCGCCCTGCTCCTGGACACCGCGGCGCTGACCCGGCGGCGCGGTGCGGTGCTCACGGTTCGGGCGGTCGCCGGTTCCGCTCCGCTGCGGATCCTGGAACTGGCCGGCTTGGCCGGCACGGCAACGGAAGCACTGACCGTGGAAACTGCTTCGTGAAGGCATCGGCTCAGCGTTGCGGCCGCAGCCGACGTGACGGCGAGGTTCTCCCGAAAGGTGTACTGGCAGAGCACCCTTCGCCCGGCTGAGCCGACTTAGGGTGACGGAGTGGACAATCGCCAGGAAATCCGCGAGTTCCTCTCCTCGCGGCGGGCCAAGATCACCCCCGAGCAAGCCGGGCTTCCCGCGGGGAGCAAGCGGCGGGTGCCGGGCCTGCGGCGCAGCGAGGTCGCCATGCTGGCCGATGTCAGCGTCGAGTACTACGCCAAGCTCGAACGCGGGAACCTCGCCGGTGTCTCGCCGTCCGTGCTCGACGCGGTCGCGCGGGCGCTGCACCTCGATGATGCCGAGCGGGCCCACCTGCTCGCGCTGGCCCGCACCGCCGATGGCACGAGCGCGATCCTGCGACGCCGGCCGAACAGCAAGCAGTGGACCCCACGCCGCAGCCTGCAGTGGGTCCTCGACGCGGTGACCGACGGACCCGCGTTCGTCCGCAACGGACGGATGGACCTGCTGGCCGCGAACCGGCTCGCACGAGCGTTCTACTCCGAGGTCTACGCGAGCCCGCAGCAGCCGCCGAACATCGCCCGGTTCCAGTTCCTCGACCCCGCTTCCCGCCGGTTCTACCCGGACTGGGGCTTCTTCGCCGACGTCTGCGTCGAAATCCTGCACATCGAAGCCGGCCGCAATCCGCACGACAAGGGGCTGCACGACCTGGTCGGGGAACTGTCGACCCGCAGCGAGGAATTCCGCACGCGATGGGGCGCCCACAACGTCCGCCACCACGGCAGCGGATCGAAGACCTTCCACCACCCGGTCGTCGGCACGCTCACCCTCGCCTACGAAGGCCTCGAGCTGGCCGCCGAGCCGGGGCTGACCCTCACCATCTACACCGCCGAACCCGGCTCGCCGTCGGATGAGGCGCTGCGGTTGCTGTCCTCCTGGGCGGCGACGCGAGAAGCCGAGCACTCCCCTGTGGACAGTCAGTAGCGCCACCACCCCACGGTGGGGTGTACCGCCGGTACACCCCTCGCCAGTGACTCGCTGCGCGCCCGAAAAGGCGCTTGTCTGGTATTCGCGAGCCGACCGGCCCGCGACCGCCACCGCAAAGGAGCCACCATGCGCGGAGCCGTCATCCACGCTCCCGGCGACGTACGCTTCGAGCAGCTCGACGACCCGAAGATCCAGCAGCCGACCGACGCGATCATCCGCACCGTCGTCACCTGCGTGTGCGGCTCGGACCTGTGGCCCTACCGCGGCGTCGAACCGATCGGCGACCCGCACCCGATGGGCCACGAGTACGTCGGCGTCGTCGAAGAGGTCGGCAGCGAAGTCACGTCGGTCAAGCCCGGCCAGTTCGGGCTCTGCGGCGTCATCGCGGCCAAGGACTCGGCGCCGAGCGCATCATCGCCATGAGCCGCCACGAATCCCGGCAAAAGCTCGCCACCCGGTTCGGCGCGACCGACATCGTCACCGAACGCGGCGACGACGGCGTCACCGCCATCAAGGACCGGGTGACCACCATCGAAGGGCTGGCGCCTCACGAAGACGGGCCGTTGCACCCGCTGCAGCAGGCGTTCATCGACCAGCGGCACCGTCCCGTGGAAACTTCCCGCCGTCGAACAGCACCTGCTCGGCAAGCGGCCGTCGGACTCGCTGTGGGCCGAGGCCGCGCAGCGAGCGGCGGACGGCACCCGGCCGCTGCACAACGGGTTCAAGGTCGAACTGCTCAAGCGCACGGTCGAACGCCAGCTGCGCGTCGTGGGAGGCACCCGATGACACAGCCCCGCATCGCCGTCGGCACCCCGCAGTCCCGGGTGGACGGACGCCTCAAGGTGACCGGGCACGCGCGCTACGCCGCCGACCACCCGGCCGACGGCGTCCTCTACTCGCCGCCAAGCGATCACCCTCACCGTCAACGACCCGCGTTCTCCTCTGCACGGCGTCGATCCCGACGACGTCATCGTCCGCAAAGGACGGCTACACCTCAAGAACGACCCCACGCGCGGGGAGACCTACCGGCAGCTGCTGGCCCGCAACAACCGCGACCACCTCGAAGCCATCGGGTCCTGGGCCCCGCCGGAGCACGACCGGTTCTCGATGTACGGCTACGGCGCCGTGTTCGCCGAAGTCGCCGT
>NZ_JBHVXZ010000084.1:0-44406 GCF_042881395.1 Amycolatopsis sp. NPDC058278
ATCCCGCGTGGACGCCGGACGGCTCGCTCCTGGCGTTTCCCGCGGGACCGGACCCCGATTCCGACCTGACGTTCCGCTCCGGCGCGTACGTCGTCGAGCCCGGCGGGGACCCACGGCCGGTCGGCTCCGGCGAGGGCATGTGCGGCACGGTCGCCTGGACCGCCGACGCCGCCGCGCTGCTCGTCGTCGGCCGCCGCGACACCGCGCCCGGGCACCTGGGGCTGCTGCGGATCCCGTTGGACGGCGGCGAAACCACTGATCTGGCCGCCTCGCTGGACCGCAACGTCATGCCCGGCGGGCCGGGCTACCCCGGCGCGCTCCCGCAGCTCTCCGGCGCCACCGTGCTCTTCTGCGTTCGCGACCGCGGTTACACGCACCTGTACGCGGTCGACGCCGGGGGTGGCGAGCCGCGGCTCGTCGTCGGCGGCGCCGGGAACACGGTGGCCGCGATGTCCGTCGCCGGGGACACCGCGGCGATCGTGCTGGTCACGCCGACCTCCTACGGGGAGGTCGCCACGGTCGGCCTGCCCGGCGGGGAGATCGAGGTGCGCACCGCGTACGGGACGGGGGACCTCGAGCCGTTCGTCGCCGAAGAACGCGAGTTCACCGTCTCCGACGGCACGGTCGTGGCCGGCTGGCTGCTGCGCGACCCCGCCCGCACCGGCCCGCGGCCGCTGCTGCTGGACATCCACGGCGGCCCGCACAACGCGTGGAGCGGCACCGCCGACGCCGTGCACCTCTACCACCAGGAACTCGTCGCGCGCGGCTGGGCCGTACTGCTGCTCAACCCGCGGGGCAGCGACGGCTACGGCGAAGCGTTCTACACCGCGGCGGTCGGCGCCTGGGGCGTTGCCGACGCCCGCGACTTCCTCGAACCCCTGGATGACCTGGTCGCCGAGGGCGTCGCCGACGCGCGGCGGCTCGCCGTGGCCGGCTACAGCTACGGCGGCTACATGACCTGCTACCTCACCAGCCGGGACGACCGCTTCGCCGCGGCCGTCGCGGGCGGGGTCGTCAGCGACGTGGTCAGCATGGCCGGCACCTCCGACAGCGGCCACTACCTCGGCGTCGCCGAACTCGGCGCGCTCCCGGCGGAAAACCGGGCGCACTACGCGGCGCTTTCCCCGCTGTCCCAGGTGGAAAAGGTGCGCACGCCGACCCTGGTGGTGCACGGCGGCGCCGACGACCGCTGCCCGGCCGGGCAGGCCGAGCAGTGGTTCACCGCACTGCGCGAGCAGGGTGTGCCCACCCGCCTGGTGCTCTACCCCGGCGCGGCACACCTGTTCATCCTCGACGGAAAACCGTCGCACCGGCTGGACTTCAACCGCCGGATCGTCGACTGGGTCTCCCAGTACGCGGGCGAGCCGGGCAAGCCGGCGCGGGTGCCGCTCGACGCCGCGCACTGGCGGCGGCGCCTGGCCGCGCTGGCGCGCAAGCACCGCGTGCCGGGTGCGTCGCTGGGCATCCTGCGCGGCGACGACCAGGTGCTGGCGAGCCACGGCGTGCTGAACACCGCCACGGGGGTCGAGGTCACCGACGACTCGGTGTTCCAGATCGGCTCGATCACCAAGGTGTGGACGGCCACGGTGGCCATGCAGCTGGTCGACGAGGGCCTGCTGCAGCTGGACGCGCCGATCGCCGACGTGCTGCCCGAGCTGCGGCTGGCCGACCCGGACGTCACCAAGCAGGTGACCCTGCGGCACCTGCTCACCCACACGAGTGGCATCGACGGCGACGTCTTCACCGACACCGGCCGCGGCGACGACTGCATCGAGAAGTTCGTCGGCCTCCTCGCCGAGGTCGCGCAGAACCACCCGCTCGGGGCGACGCTGTCCTACTGCAACTCCGGGTTCGTGCTGGTGGGCCGGGTGATCGAGCAGCTCACCGGCCTGACCTGGGACGCGGCCCTGAGCGAACGGCTGTTCACCCCGCTCGGCCTGACCCGCACGGGCACGCTGCCGGAGGAGGCCCTGCTGCACCGCGCGGCGATGGGCCACGTCTCGGCCGGTGACGGCGAGCCGCGGCCGGCGCCGGCGTGGGGCCTGCCGCGCTCGGCGGGCCCGGCCGGGCTGATCACCGCGCCGGCGGCGGACGTCCTGGCGTTCGCCCGGATGCACCTGGCCGGCGGCCTCGACGTGCTGTCCGGCGCGTCGGCGGCGGCGATGACCGAGTGGCAGGCGGACATGCCCGACAAGCACACCCTCGGCGACTCGTGGGGCCTCGGCTGGATCCGCTTCGACTGGGACGGCCACCGCGTCATCGGCCACGACGGCAACACGATCGGGCAGTCGGCGTTCCTCCGGCTCCTGCCCTCCCACGGGCTGGCCGTCACACTGCTCACCAACGGCGGCAACACGCGCGACCTGTACGAAGAGCTCTACCGCGAGATCTTCGCCGAGCTCGCGGGGGTGGCGATGCCCCGCACGATCGGGCCGGCCGCCACGCCGCCGTCCGTGGACTTCGCGGAGTTCCTCGGTGTCTACGAGCGCGCGTCGATGCGGATCGAGGTTTTCGAAGGCGGCTCGGGCCTGCGGCTGCGGCAGACGATCACCGGCCCGATCGCCGTGCTGGTCCCGGAACCGACGACGGAACACGACCTGATCCCGATGGGTGGCTCGCAGTTCGTCTTCCGCGAGCCGGGCGCACGGTCCTGGATCTCGGCGACGTTCTACACGCTGCCGACGGGGGAGCGGTACCTGCACTGCGGTGTCCGCGCGACCCCGAAGACCAGGTAGCTGCGGTGAACTCCCGCTTCCGCTCGCCGAGCGGAAGCGGGACTTCCCTCAGTGGTGCGCAGCGGCCTGCGGGGCCGGCCCCCGCCGGATCAGCCAGCTGCCGGCGAAGGCGACCAGCCCCACGACTCCGGCGACGATGAACGCGGCCCGCAGGCCCGAGGCGTCCGGGCTGGCCGCCGTCGTGTCGTGGCTGCCCAGCGTCGCCACACTGACGAACACCGCCGTGCCGAGCGCGCCCGCCACCTGCTGCAGCGTCGAGAGGATCGCGCTGCCGTGCGAGTACAGGTGCTCGGGCAGCACGCCCAGCGACTCGGTGAACAGCGGCGTCATCATCAGCCCCAGCCCGGCCATCATCAGCACGTGGATCCCGATCACCGCGACCAGCGGCGAATCCGGCCCCAGCACCGCGAACAGCCACAGCGAAGCGGCCATCGCCGCCGCGCCGGGGATGACCAGCGGGCGCCCGCCGACCTTGTCGAACAGCGCACCGACCGGGCGGCCCAGCAGCCCCAGCACCAGCCCGCCGGGCAGCACGGCCAGCCCGCTGACGAACGTGCTCGTGTGCAGCACCGTCTGCAGGTACAGCGGCAGCAGGATCGCCGCGGCGCCGATCAGGCACACGAACAGCAACGCGGTCAGCACCAGCGCGACGACGAAGCTGCGGTGGGTGAACGGCCGCAGGTCCAGCAGGGCGCGGTCCCGGCGCTGCAGCCGCAGCTGCCGCCAGGTGAACACCACCAGCGAGGCGACCCCGACGACGATCGGCACCCAGCCCGGCACCGGCGGCTCGGCCCCGGCCTGCTCCCCGCCCGACGACAAGCCGTACAGCACCCCGCCGAACCCGATCGCGGACAGCAGCACCGACGGCACGTCCAGCGGCACCTGACGGCGTTCACTGTCGAGGCGCAGCATCAGCGCACCGGCCACCAGCGCGGCGACCGCCAGCGGCAGCACGATCCAGAACATCCAGCGCCAGCCCAGCGACGACAGCACCGCACCGCCGATGGTCGGCCCGATCGCCGGCGCGACCGCGATGACGATCGTGATCGTGCCCATCGTCGCGCCGCGCCGCTCCGGCGGCACCAGCCGCATCACCGTCGTCATCAGCAGCGGCAGCATCACCGCCGTGCCGCACGCCTGCACCACGCGCCCGGCCATCAGCAGCCCGAACCCGGGCGCGAGCGCGCTCAGCAGCGTGCCCAGGCTGAAGGCCGACAGCGAGAACAGGAACACCTGCCGCGGCGAGAACCGCTCCAGCAGGAACCCGGTCGTGGGGATGACGACCGCCATGGTCAGCAGGAACCCGCTGGTCAGCCACTGCACGGTGGTCGTCGGCACGCGCAGGTCGACGGTCAGGTCGCGCAGCGCGACGCTCAGGATCGTCTCGTTGAGGATCATCACGAACGCGGAAAGCACGAGAACCCCGATGAGGAGTCCCGAGCGCGCCGGGGGGCGGTTCACGTCGGCGGGCGGGGTGGACACGGTTTCGGTCATCGGGGTGGGACTCTCCTGGTCGGCCGGGACGCCCGTGCCGAACACGGACGTCCTTCGCAGTGTGCCCGTTTCGGGCCTCTCCTGTCAGGCGGTTTTCGGTACACCGGACCCCCTGCGCGGCCGCTCCAGACGTCCGTTATGCTTCTCGTCAACACAAAGTTCCGCAGCGCGCGATTAGCTCAGCGGGAGAGCGCTTCCCTGACACGGAAGAGGTCACTGGTTCAATCCCAGTATCGCGCACCACGAGTCCACCCCCGGATTTCGTGGCAGGCGGCACCGCGGGCGATTAGCTCAGGGGGAGAGCGCTTCGTTCACACCGAAGAGGTCACTGGTTCGATCCCAGTATCGCCCACGAGATTCGCTGGATGAGCCCTGTTCGCGGAAAGCGCGAACGGGGCTCATCTCGTTGTGTCCTGTGGGGGCCGAGCCCCCACGCCCCCGCCGGGGGCACGCCCCCGGACCCGCGCGGGTGGTTGCGTTGCGCTGTCGGGGTGCTGTGGGTGTGGGCTTTGATCCACTTCGGACTCTTTGCTCACAGCAGGCGGCGCTGGTGCACGTCGGCGGTGATCGTGTGGACCATCTTCGCCAGCTCGCCTGGTTCGGGGAGGGTTCCTTGTCGGCGGCCCGCGAAAAGCAGGTGGGCTGCTCCGATCAGGGACAGGGACAGGGAATCCACCTCCGCGTCCGCTGCGATGCGGCCCTGTTCGCGCTCGGCTGACAGGTAGGCCGCCAGCATCTGCCGCGCTTCCACCAGGAGCGGCACCCCGTTGCCCCGGTGGCGCAAGCGGGTGCGGAGCTCGTCGCGGAAGAAGATCAGGCTCGACAAGGCCACGGTGACCGGGTCGAACAACTCCGTCAGGGCGTCGACGAGGTTCTCCGCGACCGTTCGGGTTCCCGCCCCCGCCCGCAGGAGTACCCCCTGGTCCGTCAGGCGGGCGATGCGGTCGCGGACCAGTTCGGCCAGGAAGTCGTCGAAGTCGGCGAAGTGGCGGTGCAGGACACCCTTCGCGACGTCGGCCTCGGTGGTCACCGCCCGGCTGGTCAGCGCGGCCGGCCCGTCGCGGAGCAGGACCCGCTCGGCCGCGTCGAACAGCTGCTTGCGCACATCGCGCAGGTGGACCCCGGTCGGCATGCCCCTATTCTCCGGTACGCCCGGCGGTTGCCCTAGTGGGCGAGTGCCCATTAAAGTGGGCGCATGCCCACTCAACCTCATGAAGCGCGTGCGATGGCGGAATCCTTCGGAACGGACGCCGAACGCTACGACCGGGCGCGGCCGGAGTACCCGCGCGAGCTGGTGGACCGCGTCGTCGCCGCGAGTCCGGGACCCGACGTCCTGGACGTCGGCTGCGGAACCGGCATCGAAGCCCGCCAGTTCCGGGCGGCGGGCTGCCGGGTGCTCGGCATCGACCCCGACGAGCGGATGGCCGCCTTCGCACGTCAGGGCGGCATCGACGTCGAGGTGGCGAAGTTCGAGGACTGGGCCCCGGCCGGCCGGACCTTCGACGCGGTCGTCGCCGGCCAGGCGTGGCATTGGGTGGACCCGGCGACGGGCCCGGCCAAGGCGGCGCGGGTCCTGCGGCCCGGCGGCCTGCTGGCGGTGTTCGCCCACGTGTTCCAGCCGCCGGCCGAGGTGGCGGCGGCCTTCGCGGCGGCGTGCCGTCGCGTGCTCCCGGGTTCGCCGTTCGCGGCCGAGTCCCGGCCGGCCGCGGAGATCTACGACGTGATGTTCACCGGATTCGCCGACGCGATCGCCAGGGAGGACGGCCTCGGCACCCCGGACCGCTGGCACTTCGAGTGGCAGAGGACGTACACGCGCACCGAGTGGCTCGACTTCCTCCCCACAACGGGCGGCTTGACGCGGCTGCCACCGGACAAGCTGGCCGAGGTGCTGTCCGAGGTGGGCGCGGCCATCGACGGGCTGGGCGGCAGCTTCGTGCTGCCGTACACAACGTTGGCGGTGGTCGCGACCCGCCTTGACAAATAAAGTTGTCGGTGAGATCTTGGCTGAAGCCGAGGAAACCTCGACTTCATCCGGCCCAACTGGGGAGAAACCATGTCTTTTCAGGCTTACCTCGACAACGCGGAGAAGCAGACGGGCATCACCCCCCGAGCGTTCCTCGACCGCGCGGCGGCCAAGAACCTCACAAAGCCGGCCGAGATCATCACGTGGCTGAAGGAAGAGCACGCCCTGGGCCACGGCCACGCAACGGCAATCGCCAGGCTGATCACCAAGGGACCGGAGTTCGTGGCCGAGCACCACACAGGAGGAGTCCTCCACCTGGACGGCCTGGCGTCCCGCCCCTGACCGCCGGCTGCGCTCGCCCGCACCGGCTTGGCACCGGCCTCGACCGGCCAGTTTCGACCGGTTCTGCTCACCCCCGAGCACCGGCTGCGCTCACCCCCACCGGCTTGGCAGCCCGCCTCGACCGGCCGGCCCCTGACCGGCCTGGCTGCTCTCGCCCCCTCACCGGCCGAGGCCGCTCGCCCCTGCCCACCCGGCGAGCACACCCCCCTGCCAACCCGATACGCAGCCGCATCAGCGGCCGGCACGCCGGGTCAAGGCACGCTTTCCCGCCTTGACGCGGCGTGACGGCCGTTGAACAATCCGGCGTTCGGGTCGGCGGAAGAGGGAATCCGCGAGATGCTTCGCTGACCACGCAAGATGCCCGCCGGTCACGCGGCAGGAGCTGAAACTCATGGGACTCGGCACGGAACTCGCGTGACTGGGCACGGATCTCGCGTGACTGAGCACGGATCTCGCGTGGTTGAGCACGGATCTCGCGTGACTGGGCACGGATCTCGCGTGACTGGCGAGACATCTCGCGTGACTGGAGAGACATCTCGCCGCAAGGGCCTCACCCGGCGGCGAGCGGCCCGAGGAACGTCCCACCGGACACATCCAACGTCCGCCCGGTGATCCACCGCCCGCCCGGCCCGGCCAGAAACCCCACCACGTCCGCAACATCCTCCGGCTCGCCGATCCGCCCGAGGGCCGTGATCGCCGCGAGGCCCGCCGCCGCCTCCGGGATCGCGAGCATCGGCTCCGTCATGTCCGTGCGGATCGGCCCCGGCGCCACCGTGTTGACCGTGATCCCGCGCCGGCCCAGCTCGTTCGCCAGTGTCGGCGCCAGTGCCTCGACCGCCGCCTTGCTCACCGTGTACCCGATCTGGGTCTGGACCGCGATGCGGGTCGCCATCGAACCGACCGTCACGATCCGGCCGCCGTCGTTCAAGGCCGGCAGCAGGCGCTGGATCAGCAGCATCGGCGTCTTCACGTTGACCGCCAGGAGCCGGTCCAGTTCCTCCTCGGTCAGGGTGCCGATCGAGCTGTGAGAGCTGATGCCCGCATTGTTGACGAGGATGTCGAGCCCGTCGCCGCCGAACGCCGAGGTGACCGCGTCGGCCAGCCGGTCGACCGCCCCGGGTTCACCGAACCGGGCCGTCACCGGGAAGGCGCGGCCGCCCGCCTTCTCGATCAGCGCGACCGTTTCCCCGGCCGCCACTTCGTTGCCGCCGTGGTGCACCGCGACCACCGCGCCGTCCGCGGCCAGCCGCAGCGCCACCGCGCGGCCGATGCCCCGCGAAGCCCCTGTCACCAAAGCGTTCTTCGTCATGTCCGGTTCCTCCGGGTCCGTGCCGGGCCCGTGGTGACCCGGTGTTGTCCCGAAGGTTTCCGTCCGCCGCTGACCGGACGCGCACCACGCGCGCACCTCCCGGCAGCGCGTCGGTCAGCGGGCGGCCGCGACGGCGGGTTCGCGCGGACCCGGCGCCGGGGACCGCCGCGGCAGGAACGCGGCCACGGCCAGCGCGATCAGCGCCGCCGCCGACCCCATCCCCAGCACCAGCCGGAAGCCGTTCTGCGACGGCAGCGTCGCCGGCCCGAACGAAATCGTCAGCCGGGCGAGGATCAGCCCGGCGGTGGCGCTGGAAACCGACGTGCCGATCGAGCGCATCAGCGTGTTGAGGCTGTTGGCCGCCGCGGTTTCCGACACCGGCACGGCCCCCATGACCAGCGCCGGCATCGCGCCGTAGGCGAGCCCGATGCCCGCGCCGATGACGCTCGAGATCAGCACCAGGTGCCAGGTCGCGCTCATCAGGACGATGCCGAGCGCGTACCCGGCGGCGACGACCACCGCGCCGAGCATCAACGTCGTCTTCGGGCCGCGGGTGGCCGAAATGCGCGCGGACACCGGTGCCAGCGCCATCATCACCAGCCCGGACGGCGCCATCACCAGACCCACGGCCAGCATCGACTTCCCGAGGCCGTACCCGGTGGCCGCCGGCAGCTGCAGCAGCTGCGGCAGCACCAGGGACATCGCGAACATCGCGAAGCCGAACACCGCGGAGGCGATGTTGGTCAGCAGCACCTGGCGCCGCGCGGTCGTCCGCAGGTCCACCAGCGGCTGTGCCGTGCGCAGCTCCCAGCGGCCCCACAGCAGCAGGACGACGACGGCGATCGCGAACAGGCCCAGCGTCGCCGCGCTGCCCCAGCCCCAGTCGGCGCCCTTCGAGATGGCCAGCAGGAGGCACACCAGCGCGATCGACAACCCGGCCGCGCCGGGCACGTCGAACCGGCCGCCGGTGCGGACCGGCGACTCCGGCACGAGCGCGACGACCAGCGCCGTGACGACCACGCCCAGGCCGGCCGCGGTCCAGAAGAGCGCGTGCCAGTCGGCGTTTTCGGCCAGCAGCGCGGCCGCGGGCAGGCCCAGCGCGCCGCCGACGCCGAGCGACGCGCTCATCAGCGCCGTGGCGGAGCCGAGCCGTTCGGCGGGCAGCTCGTCGCGCATGATGCTGATCCCGAGCGGGATGACGCCGGCGGCGAGGCCCTGCAGGGTCCGCCCGGCGACCATCGGCACGAGGCTGTCGGACAGCGCGCCGATCGTCGAGCCCGCGACCAGCGCGCCGAGGCTGATCAGCAGCATCCGCCGTTTCCCGTACATGTCGCCGAGCCGGCCCATGGTCGGCGTCGCCACCGCACCCGCGAGCAGGGTAGCGGTGATGGCCCAGGTGGCGTCGGCCGCGGAGGCGTGCAGCAGCCCGGGCAGCGCCGGGATCAGCGGGATGACCAGCGTCTGCATCAGCGAGACGGTGATGCCCGCGAGGGCGAGGACCGCGACGACGAGGTTCGCGCGCGGCGAGGCCTCCCGGGCGGACGTGGATGGGTCGGGCACGAGCGGTCCTCCGGGAGCGGTCGAGGGGCGCGGTCGAGTTAAATCAGTCGCTTGACTTAGCTTAGCAGTCTTCGGTTGACTGATCACGAACCGACGGCCACCGCGGAGGAACCATGACGAGCACCGCCGAGATCCCCGAGTTCCCGATGATCCGGGCCGCGGGCTGCCCGTTCGACCCGCCGCCCGCCGCCCGCGCGCTGCAGGAGGAGACCCCGCTCGCCCGGGTCCGGCTGTGGGACGGCAGCACGCCGTGGCTGGTGACCCGCTACGCCGACCAGCGGGCACTGCTGGCCGATCCCCGCGTCAGCGCCGACGTCACGCGGCCCGGGTACCCGAGCCCGGCGCCGCTGCCGAAGGGCGGCACCGGCATCAGCTTCATCCTGATGGACAACCCCGAGCACGCGCGGCTGCGCAAGATGGTGACGGCGCCGTTCACGATCCGCCGCGTCGCCGCGATGCGCCCGGCCGTGCAGAAGATCGTCGACGACCGGATCGACGGGCTGCTGGCCGGCCCGAACCCGGTCGACCTCGTCGAGGCGTTCGCGCTGCCGGTGCCGTCACTGGTGATCTGCGAGCTGCTGGGCGTCCCGTACGCCGACCACGGCTTCTTCCAGGAGAACAGCAAGGTCATCATCCGCCGCGACGCCCGGCCCGAGGAGCGGGCGGCCGGGCACCGGGCGCTGATCGGCTACCTCGACCAGCTGGTGGGCGAGAAGCTCGAGCACCCCGCCGACGACCTGCTTTCCGGGCTCGCCACCCGCGTCGCGGCGGGGGAGCTGACCCGGGGCGAAGCGGCGCAGATGGGCGTCCTGCTGCTCATCGCCGGCCACGAGACGACGGCCAACATGATCGCGCTCGGCACCCTCGCCCTGCTGGAGCACCCGGACCAGCTGGCGCTGCTGCGTGAGAGCGACGACCCGGCGCTGGTCGCGTCGGCGGTCGAAGAACTGCTGCGCTACCTGAACATCACGCACAACGGGCGCCGCCGCGTCGCGCTGGCGGACATCGAGATCGCCGGGGAGACCGTCCGTGCGGGGGAGGGCCTGATCATGGCCAACGACATCGCCAACCGCGATCCGGAAGTCTTCCCCGCCGGCGACCGGCTGGACCTGACCCGCGACGCGCACCGCCACGTGGCCTTCGGCTTCGGCGTCCACCAGTGCCTCGGCCAGCCGCTGGCCCGGCTGGAGCTGCAGGTCGTCTACGGCACGCTGTACCGGCGAATCCCCACCCTGTCGCCGGCCACCGACGTCGGGAAGATCCCGTTCAAGCACGACGGGTCGGTGTACGGCGTGTACGAGCTGCCGGTCACCTGGTGAGTCAGACGCTGCGCAGCACCGACACGACCGCGCCGAGGATCACCGCGCGATCGCCGTCGATGACGTCGTAAGCCGGGTTGCGGGGCTCGAGGTACACGTGGCCGTCGCGGCGGCGGTAGACCTTGACCGTCGCCTCTTCGTCGATCATCGCCGCCACGATCTGACCCGAATGGGCTTCGGACTGCTGCTTGACCACCACGATGTCGCCGTCGCAGATGGCGGCGTCGATCATCGAGTCGCCGCGGACGCGCAGGCCGAACACCGTGCCGCGGCCGGTGAGGTCGCGGGGCAGCTTGAGGACGTCGTCGGTGTGCTCGATGGCCGAGATCGGGGTGCCCGCCGCGATGTCGCCGACCACGGGCACCGGCACCGAGTCGCCGTCCTCGGCGGACGCCGGGCCGTGCAGGAACGCGCGCACGTCGATCGGGCGCGACACGGTGGCCCCGCGGCGCAGGAAACCCTTGTCTTCGAGGCTGGCCAGGTGCTTCGACACCGACGACGTCGACTGCAGGCCGACGGCCTCGCCGAGCTCGCGGGTGCTGGGGGAGTAGCCGTGCTGGACCACCCAGTCCCGGATCGCGACCAGGATCCGCTGCTGCCGCTCCGGCAGGGCCGAGGGGTCGAGGTGCTCGAACGTGTCGTCGTAGGTGGTCACCGGCGTGATCCTAGAGGCAGGCGCCCCGCGTCCCGCCGCCGGTCCGGCCGGTGCGGTCCCGCTCAACGGAACACCGGGTGACAGTTGGCGCCTTACCAACATCAACCAGGACTTTGCCAGCCGTTGACCCGGGTAACGAATCGACGTATGGTCTAGACCACAATTTTCCTTCGCTCGCAACCCTTCCCGTCGCGGCGGACCTCCATCGAGGCCGGGGCCGCGGCTTCGCCGTGCCCGGCGGCGGGACGCGAGCCTTTCGGAGAAGGAGCTGGTATGAACCGCAAACTGGCCGCGGCCGCGGCGGGTGTCCTCCTGGCCCCCGTCCTGGTGGTGCTCAACCCCGCCGGGATCGCGAGCGCGCACGGCTACGTCAGCTCGCCGGCCAGCCGGCAGGCGCAGTGTGCCCAGCACGTCGTGGCGTGCGGGCAGATCCAGTACGAGCCCCAGAGCGTGGAAGGACCCAAGGGCCTGCGGTCCTGCAACGGCGGGGTGGCCCAGTTCGCCGAGCTCAACGACAACGGCAAGGGGTGGCGCGCCGCGAAGGTCGGCCGCACGGTGACCTTCACCTGGACCTTCACCGCCCGCCACCGCACGTCGAACTACCAGTACTTCATCGGCGGCCAGAAGATCGCGGAGGTGAGCGGGAACGACCAGCAGCCGCCGTCGACGGTCGCGCACCAGGTGAACCTGGGCAGCCACACGGGCCGCCAGACGGTGCTGGCGGTGTGGAACATCGCCGACACGGCGAACGCGTTCTACGCCTGCATCGACCTGCAGGTGAGCTGAACCGGCGCGGCCACCGGGCCGCACCGTCCACAGTGGCCGGACGGGCCGTGTCACCCCCTCGACGACACGGTCCGCCCGGCCTCCTTCGCGGCGACGAACCGCTTGCGCACCTCGACGACTTCCGTCAGCGCGGCCAGGGCCAGCATCCTCAGCAAGGCTCCGGTCGGCACTGCCTGCCCGCGGTCGTCGTCGCCCCGGAGACGACGCAGTTCCACGGCCTCGGCAGTGGCCTCGACCCCGTCCTCGCCGAAGCCGAGGTCGAGCAGCTGCAGCGACTTCTTCAGCAAGCAGTCGGCCAGCGGCCCGCTCTTCGTCGCCGCCGGGAATTTCGCGGGGCGTGAGGCCCAGTGCGAGAAGGAATTCGTGCAGCACGTCGGACGGCGCCCGCGCACCGGCGTCGGTGCCGAGTCCCCCCAGGTTCGCGTACAGCCGGCCCGTCCGGGAACCGCGCGATGTGCCCGGTGGCCCACCGGAGTACCAGGAACGTCTTGCCGATGCCGCGCGGCCCGGCCACCACGACGACGTTCTCGCCGCCGAGCAGCTTCGCCGTCAGCGCGCCGAGTTCTTCCGCCCGGCCGACGAACAGCCCGGGGTCGAAGGGGCGCAGCCGGGGCGGCCCGGCCGGCGGCCGGCTCCGGCCGGTCCGCCGGTGCGAGCAGCCGGTCACCTTCCCCGGGGCTCAGGTCCAGGGCCTGGGCCACGCGCCGCACGGACGGCCCGTGCGGGTGCCCCCGGCCGCCGGTTTCCCACCGCCGGATGGTCCGGATCGAGACCCCGGCGGCTTCGGCCAGGTGTTCCTGCGTGAAGCCCGCCGGGTCCAGTGCCGGCGGAGCAGTGCACCCCGGTGCGCGGTCGATCGCCCTCCCCGTTCGTCCGGCCGTTCCCCGGTGTCGGCGCGGGTTCCGTGATGCCGGGGCGGTACCGCCGGTGACCAGGACGCGAACCGGTCAGGTGTGGCCGGTCCGCCGTCACCGCGGTGGCGCGGAGAGTGACGGCCGCCTCGCCACCCGGGCCGAACTGTCCACAAAGGAGCCCGGGGAACCGAGGGGCACCCCGAACCCGGCGCCGCTGCTGGTACACCTGGTGCCATGGCTTTGCACGATCTCGGCGCCGCGGTGCGCCGGCTGCGCGAGAACACCGACCCGGCCGTGGCCGGGCTGCCGGGCGGGCGGCGGCGGACCCGCGGGTTGCGGCGGGAGGAGCTCGCCGAGCTGGCCGGGGTGTCCGCGGACTACGTGCGGCGGCTGGAGCAGGGGCGCCGCCACCCGTCGGCCGGGGTGGTGACCGCCATCGCCGGGGCGTTGCGGCTCGGGCGGGCGGACTACGAACGGCTCTGCGCACTGGCCGGCTACGCCCCGGTGGACGGGCGGGTGCCGCGCGAGGCGGGGCCGGCGGCGCTGCGGCTGCTGGAACGGTTCGGCGGCACCCCCGCGTTCCTGGCCGACGCGGCGTGGAACGTGGTCGCCGTCAACGGTGCGTGGTTCGCGCTGCAGGCCGGCGGCCCGACCGGGCACGACCGGGACTGGAACGTCGCCTGGCGCACGTTCTGCAACGCACCCCGCGGGATCAGCCGGACCGACGAGCGCGCGGCCGGCTTCCGGGCGATGCTCGCCGCCCGGCTGCGGGACACCTCCCTGCGCTACCCCGGGGACGCGGCGCTCGCCGGGCTCGTCGACGAGCTGCGGAGCACGAGCCGGCCGTTCGACACCTTGTGGCGGGCCCCGGAACCGGTGACCGCGTACGAGAACCGGGCGGTGTTCCGGCATCCCGACGGAGCGGACATCACGCTCGACGGCACCCTGCTCGAGGTGCCGGGAGACGACCTGATGGCGGTGGTCCTCACCGCGGCCCCGGGTTCGGCCGACGCGGCCCGGCTGGGCGAGGTCGTCGCCGCCTCGGGCCCGCCGTCCGTCGTCCGGGTGGGCCCACCCGGCCCACCCGGCTCGGCCGGCTAGCGGGTGAAGGTGAACCAGTTGACGTTGACGAAGTCCGCCGAGCTGCCGGAGAACGTCAGGTAGAGGTCGTGCACGCCGGTGGCCGGGGCGACGACGTTGGCCGGCACCGTCTGCCACTGCTGCCAGCCGCCGTTGTTCGCGAAGTCGATCTCGGCGATCACCGGGCCCGTCACGCTGTCCAGGCGGGCCCGGATGGCGCCGCTGACCCCGGCGGCCGCTCCCGAGGCGAGGCGGGCGACGAACTGGTTCGGCGAGCTCGCCCCGAAGTCGACGCGGGCGTACTTGAGCCAGTCGCCGTTCGCCAGCCAGCCGACGTCCACCCCGCCGCCGGTGTCGCCGCACGACTCGTTCTGCGTGCCGCTCTGGGCGTTGTAGGCCTCCGCCTGGATGGTGGAGTACGCGCTCGTGCCGCCGGAGCCGGGCGGGGTCGTGCCGCCGCCCGCGCCCGGTCCGAGCGAGACCGTCCAGGACGTCGGGGCCGGGTCCTGGAGGTGGCCGTCGACGGGCTGGGCCCCGGTCGGGCCGACGTCGTCGTACGGGAAGGCGTAGCCGATCGAGGCGTACTGGTGCACCAGGCGGGCGTAGTGGTTGGTGGTGGCGTCCCGGTAGTACTGCGACGGTGCGACGCCGTCGGGCTGGTTGTTCCCGCCGGCCACCAGCAGGCTGCTGCGGTTCAGCGCGGCGGCCAGCCGGGCGGCGACCGCGCCCCGGGCGTCGCTGCCGGAGTTGTACAGCGGTCCGCTCGCGCAGCCGAAGATGTCCGCCGCGCTCGGCTTGGTGAACGGCACGCCGTTGGTGTTCAGGCCGGCGAACACGATCGCGTCGCCGCTGACGGTGCCCGTGTAGGAGCCGATGCCGCCTTGGCCGTTGATCGTCAGCGGGGTCGTGCGGTAGTGGTCCCAGACGGCGTTGAGGTAGTTCGTCCAGTAGCCGCCGAAGTCGACGGGGGAGTGGCCGGGCGCGAGCACCCGCACCACCTTGCCGGCGCTGTCGGTGACGACCAGCCGGTCCCACGGTGCGCCGTCGGTGTTGTGCTGCGCGCGCAGCCCGTCCGCGATGCTCCCGAGGGCGCCGTCCGGCAGCGGGCTGACCGACTGCGCGCCCGCCGCGCCGGTGGTGGCCATCGACACCGGCAGCGCCACCATGTCGACGTAGCTGATGTTCGCGTAGAGGTTCGCGCTGTTGTAGGTGAACTCGCAGAACGTCCAGTTCGTCTGCCAGTTCGGGTCCGCGCTGGTGAACCCGGGCTGCACCAGTCCGGGCCCGGGGTTGACGAAGAACTGGATCTTCTTGCCGACCGAGAACCACACCCGGCCGCCGATGAGGAAGTCGGTCAGGGTCACCGTGAGCTGGGACCCCGAGCCGCCGAGCGGGATGGCGTAGTCCGGGACCGGCGTCACCGGCGAGGAGGGGTTCGGCAGCGCCTGGAACCGGCCGTCGGCGGTGACGAAGCCGGGGCGGCCCGCGGTGTCCGAGCCGCTGATGTAGGCGTAGACGGTGCCGCCGCCCGAATTGTTCTTCAGCGTCAACGGCAGGGCCGTGGCGGCGCGTGCTCGCGGAGCGGTGACGGCGGACCACAGCGGCGTGCTCGCCGCGGCGGCGACCAGGCCGGCGGTGACGAAGGTACGCCTCGACAGCATGGCACCTCCTCGGAAACGGGCGGCTTCCGCGGGGCCGGCCGGCCCCGCGTCCACCGGGAACGGTGACCGGACGGTAGGTACGCGGTCCGGCGGGGTCAACATCCGGCGGCCCGGATCGGGTACGGACGGCCCTCGAAGCTGCCTCATGTTGCCCGGACCACTGCTTCCGGTGGTCCGCATATCGTCCTTTGTGGACGCCGCGATCAGCGGTCGTGCGGCGCGGGGAGCCCGGCGGCGGCCAGCGCCGCCCAGAGTGGCTTCGCGTCGAACCGCGGGGTCCCCAGTCCTTCGACGAACCGGCAGCCGAAATCGCCGGCGGTGAGGGTGGTCGCCCGGCCCCGGGTGTCGACGAACCGAAGCCGGTAGCTCGGCCCCATGTCGGCGGTGCAGGCCAGGTCCGACGGCGGTTCCGGCAGGGCGCACGCGGCGGCGGCGACCTTCTTGATCGCGGCCGCGTCGGTGCTGCGGCTTTCGCCGCGCGTGCCTTCCGCCGCGCCGGGCAACGGCGGGTACAGCGGCCCGCTGTCGACGAGTTCACGCGGTTCGTAGGAGGCCGCGCACAGCGCGTCCGCCGACCCGGGCCGGGCGTTGTTGCCGCAGGCCACGGCACTCAGCACGACGAGGATCACGCCCGGGACAGCGGACAGCGTGCGCATGGGAGGTGCCTCCTTCGATCCGTTGCTCCCCGGACGGAACCACCCGGCCGTCCGGTTGCACCTACGGGTGGACTCCCTCGGCGAGGATGACGTCGGCGAGGTTGTCCATCGCCCGGGTCATGTCGGCGCGCAACCCGGCGGCGACGACGCGGTGGACGAGCGGACCGAGCGGGCCCAGGCCGAGGCGGTACCGGACGGCGTAGGTCATCAGCGTGTTTTCCGAACCGTCGCCGCGGGTGAGCGGCTCGAACTCGAACACGTTGGTCAGGTCCTGCAGCGGCGCGAACCCGACGCCGGTGTCGACCCGGCGGGTGAGCGGCTCGATTTCGCGGACCGTCCAGGTGGACCGGGTGGTCAGCGGGCCGAGCGACTTGTTGCGTTCGCGGTAGGTCCGGCCGATTTCCGCGGTGCCGTGGTGGTCGGTCACCTCCAGGACGGTCGGGACCCACTCGGCGTAGCGGTGGGTCGCGGAGATCACGTCCCACACCCGCCGGACCGGGTGCGGGATGATCGCCTGCTCGGAAACGGTGTAGTCGCGCACCATCGTCCCCTTCACTCGTGGCCGAGGACGGCGCGGGCGGCGGTTTCGCCGGAGCGGACCGCACCGTCCATGTATCCGTTCCAGTGATCCGCGTGCTCGGCACCGGCCCAGTGCACCCGGCCGAACGGCCGGTCGCGCCAGGGGCCGAGCTCGGTCAGCACGCCGGGCCCGGGCACGGACGTCGGTCCGCCGCGGGTCCATTCCTCGCCGACCCAGTCCTGTTCGAAGTACTCGACCGGGCTCAACGCGGCTTTCCCGACGGCGGCGGCGAAGGCGCGCAGAACGGCGGCGCGTCGTTCGCGGGGCGGCCGGGCCGCCCAGGCGTGCCACTGCGGGCCGCCGAGGAAGCCCATCAGGACACCCGGCTTGCCGTCGGGCGGCGAGTTGTCCCACATGGAACAGATCGGTGAGCCGTGCCGGAACACGGCCTGGCCGTTGAGCCCGTCGGCCCGCCAGAACGGCTCCGGGTACACGGCCTCGCACTTCATCAGCGCGCCGAAGGTCATCCGGGAGAACAGCGCGTCCTGCTGCGGCGGCAGCAGCGGGCGCCAGGAGATCCGGGCGGCCAGCGCCGGCGGGACGGCGACGACGACGTGCCGCGCGCTCCAGGTGTCCACATCGGACTTGACCGTCACCCGGTCGTCGTCCTGCTCGATCGCCCGCACCGGAGCGCCGAGCACCACGCGCCCGTCGAGCTCGTCGCCGATGCGTTGCGAGATCAGCTGAGAACCACCGGCGAAGCGGGATTCCTGCGCTCCGCCGGTGACGCCGATGCCGCGTTCGACGGTGCCGGGGGTGGTTTCGTTGCCGAAGCCGGCGATGTACCAGAGGCTGTAGAGCAGCGACGCGCCGGCGGCGCTCCCGCCGTAGGCCGAGCCGAGCAGCACGTTGACCAGGTCCAGCGCGCCGGTGCCCGCCGTGGTGTGCCGGATCCAGCTTTCGAACGTCACGCTGTCCCACGCCCGCGCCTTGGGAGCGCGCCACGGCGCTTCCAGGGGGATCTTCCCGGCCAGCTGGTTGATCCGCCGCATGGCGATCGCGAGGTCGGGCAGGGCGAGCGGGTCGGGCGGGATGTCGCCGCGGTACCGGCGCGCCCGGTCGCCGTTGACGTAGACCGACGCTCCCTCGGTGTGGGCGGGGAACGTCTCGACGCCGACCTGCTTGGCCAGTGCGAGGATGTGGTCCTGGGTCGGGCCGACGAACTGGCCGCCCGCTTCCACCACTTTGCCGTCGCCGAGGTCGTGGTTCACGGTGCGGCCGCCGACCCGGTCGCGGGCTTCCAGGACGACGACGTCGCGGCCGGCCGCCGACAGTTCGCGGGCGGCGGTGAGCCCGGCCAGGCCCGCGCCGACCACGACGACGTCAGCGCGGCGCATCGGCGGTCTCCAGCGTGGGCGTGGATGCGGCGAAGGCGTCGGCGGCCGCCAGGTCGAACTCGCCGTGGTCGCTGCCCAGCCCCTGGGCGACCAGGGCCGCGGCGGCGGAGCCGAGCACGGCGGCGTCCCGCGGCGAGCGGCCGAGGCCGATGCCGCGGAGGAAGCCGGCGGAGAACGCGTCACCGCAGCCGGTGGTGTCGACGACGTCGACCGCGAACGCGGGGACGGCGACCACCTCGTCCGCCGTGATCACCAGGGCACCGCGGGCCTCCCGGGTGACGGCGACGCAGCCGACGCCCTGACCGATCAACGCGCGAGCGCCGTCTTCGAGGGTGTCGGCGCCGGTGAGCCCGAGGACCTGCTGCTCGTTGGGCAGCAGGTAGTCCAGAAAGGACAGTGCGGGCGCG
Source organism: Amycolatopsis sp. NPDC058278 (assembly GCF_042881395.1). Lineage (NCBI taxonomy): Bacteria > Bacillati > Actinomycetota > Actinomycetes > Pseudonocardiales > Pseudonocardiaceae > Amycolatopsis > Amycolatopsis sp. NPDC058278. The sequence continues at coordinate 18,739 of NZ_JBHVXZ010000084.1, forward strand.
ATCCAGGCCAGGATCCCGGGATCGCCGGGGGCGAGCAGGTCGGCCGAGGTGACCACGCCGGCCGCCCGCGCGGGGGAGAGGATCTTCGCCGCGTTCTCCCCGCCCATCAGCTCGGGCGCGCCGAGGTGCAGGTGGGTCGCCCGGGCGACTTCGGCTTCCGCGATGTCGCCGGGGCCGTAGGTGAGGTTCGCGCCGGGGACGTGGAAGGCGGGCCGGCTGCCGTCGGGGCGGATGGGCAGCACCGACGCCGAGGTCTGCACGTCTTCGCGGCGGACCACCAGTGAGGTGTCGATGCCGTACCGGGTCAGCATGGTCAGCAGCAGGTCGCCGATGGGGTCGGTGCCGATCGCGCCGGCGGTGCGGACGCTCGCGCCGAGCTTGGCCAGCGTCAGCGCGGTGCCGGCCGCGGTCCCGGCCGGCCCGAACCGGATCTGCTCGACCAGGGCCGCGCCCTGGCCTTCCGGGATGGCTTCGACCGGCCGGACCTGCACGTCGAACACGTGCGCGCCGAGCGTGATCACCGTTTGCGTCACAGATCCTCCTCGATCCGTTTGGTGCTGCCGTAGCCGCGCCGCAGCGCGGCTTCGATCACCGCGGTCTGCTGGGCGGTGTCCAGGACCCGGGGCGTGCCGATCGACGCGGCGTTCCGGTAGAGCTCGCAGGCCCACTCGAGCAGCAGCGCGTTGTCCACCGCCGCCTGGAGCGCGGGGCCGTGCACGACGGCGCCGTGGTTGGCCATCAGCGCCGCCGACTTGCCCTCGAGCGCGGTCCACACGTGCTCGGCCAGCTCATCGCTGCCGAAGACGGCGAACGGCGCGACCCGCACGGCCCCGCCGAGCAGGAGCTGCTGGTAGTGCACGCAGGGGAGTTCGTCGAGCGCGCACGACACCGCGGTGGCCTGCGGCGAGTGCGTGTGCACCACCGCACCGGCGCCGGAGCGGTGGTAGATCCCCAGGTGCAGTTCCAGTTCCGAGGTCGGCGCGAGCTCCCCGGCGACGACCTTCCCGGCCAGGTCGACGACGGTGACCTGCTCCGGCGTGATGCGCCCGAGCACGACGCCGGTCGCGGTCACCGCGACGTGCTCGCCCACGCGCACGCTCACATTGCCCGCGGTGCCGATCAGCAGTCCGGCACCGGCCAGGTCGTGGCAGGCCGCGACCACCGCTTCCCGCTCGGCCCGCAGGAGCACTGTCCCCTGAGTCATCGGCTCAGCGTAGGCTAAACATGAAACAAAGTCACGTTCATGTTCGGGCGGCCGGTGGCGGAACGACGATGCGGCTGCGGGGCGGCGATCGACACCGCCTGGTGCGGTGTCGCGTTGACAGCGCTCGGGGCGCGGGTGTTCTTCAAGGACGCCCTCACCCGGAGGGTGGCCGCCGGCGTCGGGCTGGTCGCCGCGGGCGTGCTGATCATCGAACTCGGCGCGGCCGCGCACTGAAGGGGTGGTGGGATGGCGACGCTGGTGGACCAGACGATCCTGATCGTCGGTGCTTCCTCGGGGATCGGCGCCCAGGTGGCCCGCGACATCGCCGGCCACGGCAACCGGGTGGTGGTCGTGGCCCGGCGGGCGGAGGAGCTGGCGGCCGTGGCCGCCGACGTCCGCGCGGCGGGGAGTGCCTGCCTCGACCTCGTGGCCGACGCGCTCGACCCCGCGGCGGCGGCCGCGGTGGTGGCGCGGGTGGTGGCGGAGTTCGGCGCGGTGGACGTCGCGCTGCTCAACGTGGGCCAGGGCCCGGACATGTCCGTGGCCGAAGCCGGGGTCGGCGACATCGCCCGGGTGATGGCGCTGAACTACGACGTCACGGTGAACTACCTGGTCCCGCTGATCGCGCAGCTGCGCCGGCAGGGCGGCGGCTTGATCGCGCAGACCAACTCCCTGGCGGGCCTGCTGGGGATCCCGCGCCAGGGCCCGTATTCGGCCGCGAAGGCCGCGGTGCGGACCCTGATCGACGCGGCGCGGGTCGAGCTCGCGCCCGAGGGAATCCGCTTCACCTCGCTGTACCCCGGCTTCGTGGCCACCGCCCGCGTCCGTGCCGACGGGCTGCCGAAACCGTTCGAGATCAGCGAAAAGCGGGCCGCGCGGCACGTGGTCCGGGCACTGCGGCGGGAACCCGCCGGCGCGTCCTTCCCGTGGACGACGTCCGCGCTGGTCCGGGTGCTGGGGGCGCTGCCGGTGTCCGTTTCCGGGCCGTTGTTGCGAAAACTGGCCCGCTGACCGGACCCGCGGGACGATGCCCCGCCCGCGTGCTGCGGTGAACCCGAACGGCCCGTGGCCCGTGTAGACGGACGGGTGCGGAGCGGAAGTACGGGAGATCGCCTGATGACTGCCATCGAGGAAAGCCGCCGTGCCGGGCGGGAACCGGACGAACGGCCGGGCTGGAACGCCGACCCCGTTCTCGTCCTCACTTTGGTCCTGTTGGCCGGATTCCTGGCGCAGGGACCGGTTCGGCGGCTGTTGTCCGCTCCGGTCATGCAGAGCTGGATGACGGTGTTCGTGGCGGTGGTCGTGCAGGCGCTGCCCTTCCTGGTCCTCGGGGTGCTGCTGTCGGCCGGGCTCGCGGTCTTCGTGCCGCCGTCCTTCTTCACGCGCGTGCTGCCGAAACGGCCGTCGCTGGCGGTGCCGGTCGCCGGGCTGGCCGGCGCGGTCCTGCCCGGCTGCGAATGCGCGTCGGTGCCCGTGGCCGGCGCGCTGGTCCGCGGTGGCGTGCGGCCCTCGGCCGCGGTGGCGTTCCTGCTGTCGGCGCCGGCGATCAACCCGGTGGTGCTGACGGCGACGGCCGTCGCGTTCCCCGGGCAGCCGCGGATGGTCGTCGCCCGGTTCGTCGCGAGTCTCGCGGCGTCGTGCGTGATGGGCTGGCTGTGGCAGCGTCTCGGCCGTCCGGACTGGCTGCGTCCCCGCGCGCACGAGCACGGTGACGGCGGAACCGGGGGAGCGGTGTTCTGGGGATCGGTGCGCCACGACGTCATGCACGCGGGCGGGTTCCTCGTCGGCGGCGCGATGGCCGCCGCGACCCTCAAGGCCGTGGTGCCCGCGAGCTGGCTGCACGCCGCGGCGGGCAATCCGGTCGTGGCGGTCCTCGCCTTGTCGGCGCTCGCGGTACTGCTGTCGATCTGTTCGGAGGCCGACGCGTTCGTCGCGTCGTCGCTGACGCAGTTCTCGCCGACGGCGCGGCTGGCGTTCCTGGTCGTCGGCCCGATGATCGACCTGAAGCTGTTCGGGATGCAGGCCGCCACGTTCGGCCGCGGGTTCGCGCTGCGGTTCGCGCCGGCGACCTTCGTCGTGGCCGTGGCGGCCGCGGTCCTGACCGGCGCGGTGCTGCTGTGAACCGGACCGTGCAGGCGATCCTGCTGTTCCTCGTCGGCGGGGTGCTGCTCCACGCCGGCGTGACCGGCCTGTACCTGCGGTACGTCAAGGCCGGGCTGCGCCCGTTGGTGCTGGCGGCCGGAGTGGTGCTGGTGATCGCGGCTCTCGCGACGGTCTGGTACGCGCGGCGCCACCCGGCCGGGCACCCGGCGCCCCGGATCTCGTGGCTGCTGGTGCTGCCGGTGTTCGCGCTGATCCTCGCCGCGCCACCGGCTTTGGGTTCCTACAGCGCGATGCGCGCCGGTACGGCGGTGACGGCGCCACGGATCGTCACCCCGCTCCCGGACGGCAACCCCGTCCGGCTGACCGTGATCGACTACGCGGACCGCGCGGTCTACGACCACGGCCGGTCGCTGGCCGGCCGGACCGTCACGATCACCGGGTTCGTGGCCTTCGACCCGAGCGGCACGCCGTACCTGGTCCGCATGCTCCTGAACTGCTGCGCGGCGGACGCCCAGCCGGTGAAGGTCGGCCTGACCGGCCGGGTGCCGCCGGTGCTCCAACCCGATTCGTGGCTGGAGATCACCGGCGGCTACAGCGCCGAGCAGGCCGTGGACCCGGTCAACGGCGGGACCATCCCGTTCGTCGACGTCGGCCGGGCGCGGCCGGTGGCGCCGCCGGCCGATCCCTACGAAAGCCTCGGCTAGCGGCGCGGCACCCGGTCATCTTCCCGCTTGCGGGCCGATCATCGAGTTCACGTCGATCGGCGACGGGATCGCGCCGAGCTGCAGCAGCAGGTCCGGAACCCGTTGCAGGCGCCGGGAATCCAGGATCGCGCCGTAGCCCGGCAGGGTGAGCAGCTTGGCCGTGTCCTCGTCGATCTTGGCGAACCGCACCAGCAGCGGCTCGACCTTGGCGCGGTCGAACGTGGCGTCGTGGGTCGCCTTCTGCATGGCGCGCTGGAACGCGGCCAGGGTCTTCGGGTTCTCCTTCACCCACTTCCGCGTCGCGCCGTAGCCGGTCAGCGGGAAGTCCTGGGTGGCCCCGCTGTTGATGTCGATCACCGGGATCGCGCCGGCCGTCTTGGCGGCCTGCGTGATGTACGGCTCCGGCAGGTATGCGGCGTCGGCCTGCCCCTGCTGCAGCGCCGCGGCGATGTTGGGCAGCGGGATCAGCACCCATTTCACCTTGCTGAAATCGACGTTGTGGTCTTGCATGATCGAACGGGTGAGAAGGTCCGAAGCGGTGTTCTTGGCCGTGATGGCGATCTTCGCGGTCGCCAGGTCGGAGATTGTTTTCACCGGCGAATTCGGGACCGTGACGATCGCATTGGACTTCGCGTTGACCGAAGTCGCGTCGGCGACCAGCTCCATGTCGGCGGCGCCGGTGCTGCGTGCGGTGAAGAACGGCGGATAGGTCGAGAACGCGATGTCGACATCGCCCGAGATCGACTTCGCCAACGAGGCCTGGCCGCTGGCGGCGATCACGGACTCGACGGTGAGGCCCTCGGCCTGGAAGTAGCCTTCGTCCTGGGCCAGCCAGAACGGCGCGAGGTCCGTGGTGGGCAGGATCGAAACCTTCAGCGCCGTCTTCTCCGGCCCGCTGCCGCTCGACGAAGCGCTCGAGCCGGTGGCGCCGAGTGCGCCGCAACCGGTTACGACCGTGACGACCGCGAGAGCGAGCGCGGCACGAACACGGCCACTGCTCCTGACGATTCCAAACAAGGTCTGCTCCTCGAAGGAGATGACAGTTGATGTACCGGCTCCAAGGAAGGTTGCTTGATTCACTCCCCGGCGTCAGGCGGGCCACTGTAGGGACCCCCGCAGCCCTTGACAATGCGTGATGGCGCCGGATCGGGGATTTCACCAGAATGGCGGCACGAATACTTGATCGACGATCTTGCCCGCCGTTGGTCACGGTCCGTTCGGCGTGAAGCTCGACGGCAGAGCGGATCGAGTGCGAAAAACGTGGCCCGAGACCGCCCGGCAAGGCGGAAAACAACGGACCGGAGGTCACGTCCCGTCGCGGCCGACCCGGCCTCGAAATCGACGCCGGCGCCGGTTTTCGCGGAGATTATCTGCGAAGACAGGCATCGTCGGCGACGCCGCGGAATCATCGAATGGCTCATCAGGTGCACGCAGAGTAACGGTGCCCGGGTGGTCCTTCCGGCCGTGGATGCGGCGCCGATGCCCTGTGTCGCAACGCCTATCGCCGGGACGACGGCCGTCGCGCCCCGCCTTGTCCGGACCGGCGTCGCCGATGTCGATCGGTGTGCGGGCGGCCGTTGCTCCATTGGTGCCGGGCCGGGGAATCGCATCCGGATCACGAATCGGGGCATTCGGCGAAAGGGGGGTTTCCGAGAAGGGAAGTCCGGGCCAACGGCGGACGTTCCGCGCCGCCCGAGCGTACCTCTTGTTGGGGAACAGGTTTTACTTCTAAACTTCCCGGTGTGCGACCGCTTACGGACGGTACGGAGCTGCTGGTCGGCCGGGACAGCGAGCTGTCCCGGCTGGTCGCTTGGATCCGTGACGTCGCGGCGGGCCGCGGCCGGGCCGTGCTGGTGGACGGCGAGCCCGGGATCGGCAAGTCGGCGCTGGTCCGGTCCGCCTGCGCGGCCGCGACCGAGGCGGGCTGCCAGGTGTACTGGGGCGCCGGCGACGAGCTCGGTCAAGCACTGCCGCTGCTGCCGCTGCTGGATGCCCTGGAGATCACGCCGGTCACGCGGGATCCCCGTCGTGACGCCGTTTCCGAGCTGCTGGGCGGCGGAGCCGTCGCGGGCAAGGGTGCCGACCTCGCCGCCGCGGCCGCCGAGCGGCTGATCGCGCTGGTGGACCAGCTTTGCCAGGACGGCCCGGCCGTGCTCGTCGTCGACGAGCTGCAGTGGGCCGACAGCACGACGGTGGCGGTGTGGAGCCGGCTCGCCCGCTCGGTCCGGCAGCTCCCGCTGCTGCTGATCGGGGTGCTGCGGCCGGTGCCGCGCCGCGACGACCTGAGGTCGCTCTTCCGGATCGTCCGGCCCGCCGAACGGCTGCGGCTGGCCCGGCTGGCGGAACCGGCGGTGCTCGAGCTGGTGGCCGCCCTCGCCGGCGGCAAGCCGGGCGCCCGGCTGGAGGAGCTGGCCGCCGGCGCGGCGGGCAATCCGTTGTACCTCACCGAATTGCTCGACGCGCTGACCAGGAGCTCGTGCCTGGAGGTCGACCACGCGGGCATCGCGGAGCTGACCGGCGCGGCCACGCCGGACTCGCTGCCGGAAGCGATCGCGGACCGGCTGGGCTTCCTCACGGAGCCGGCCCGGGGCGTGCTGCGGACGGCGGCGCTGCTCGGCGTCGGCTTCTCGGTCGCGGACCTGGTGACCGTGACGAACTCTTCGCTCGCCGAACTGTTGCCCGCGCTCGACGAGGCCCGCGCCGCCGGCGTGCTCGTGGCGGCCGGCGACGACCTCGAGTTCCGGCACCCGTTGATCCGCACGGCGTTGTACGACGAGATGCCGACGGCGGTCCGGATCGCCTGGCACCAGTCCGCCGCGTGGGCGCTGGCGGAGGCGAACGCCCCGGTCGAGCGGGTGGCGCGGCAGCTGCTCCCGATGGTGTCCACAACGGACAGCCGGGTCCCGGTCCCGGACTGGGCCGTGCGGTGGTTGCTCGACGTGGCCATGCCGTTGATCGGCCAGGCACCCGTGGTCGCCGTCGCGCTGCTGAGACGGGCGGTGCGGGACGCGCCGCTCGACGACGCCGTGACCGGCGCGTTGGCCTGCCGGCTGGCCGACGCGTACTACCGGGTGGGCAACGTGGCCCAGGCCGAGCGGATCGCTTGCCGCGCACTGGATCGCGTCCGCGACCCCGACGTGCGCGTCGATCTGCACACGACGCTCGTCCAGAGCCGCGGGACGGCCGGCCGCGCCGCCGAGTCGCTCCCCGCGCTCAACGAGGCGCTGACCCAGCCGGGGCTGCAGGCCCGGCACCGGGCCCGGTTGCTGGTGCTCATCGCGCGGATCCGACGTGTCCTCGGCGAGGTCGACTCCGCGGGCCGGGCCGCGTCGGCGGCGCTGGCCGAACTCGGCTCGGCCGAAGACCGCTGGGCGGCCGGGTGGGCGCTGCACGTGCTGGCCCAAGGCGCGATGGCGCGCGGCGAGTGGGCCGGGGCGCTGCCGCTGTTCGAGCGCGCGATAGCCATCGTGCGGGGCGACCCCACGCTGATCGAACTCACCCTGCTGCTGCGCATCAACCAGTCGGTCACCTTCGGCGCGCTCGACCGCTACGCCGACGCGCTCACCGCCGCCGGGCAGGCGCGCGACCTGGCCGAGCGCACCGGCAGCGAGGCGCGGCTGACCCAGGTCCAGAGCGCGATCGGGCAGTTGATGCTGGGCGCCGGCCGGTGGGACGACGCGCTGGCCGAGGTCGACGTCGTCCCGGACGACCACAAGGACCCGGGAGTGGTCTGCTGCGACCACGGCGTCGCCGCGATCATCCACCTCCACCGCGACGAGACGGCCGCGGCCCGCCGCCACCTCGACGTCGCCGCCCTGCATTCGGAACGCGCCGGCGACGAGGTCGTGGAATCCCTGGTCCGGGCCCGGAGCCTGGCGTTCGAGCACGCCGGCGCGCCGGAGCGGGCGCTCGCCGTGCTGACCGCCGTGCCGGCGGGCGAAGACGCGGGGGAGGAGCGGCTGGGGGACGCCGTCCGGCTGGCGATGGCGATCGGCGACGTGCGGACCGCGGCGGAGATCGAGGCCCGGGCGCGCGGGATCGCCGCCGAGTCCGCCGTTCCGCACCGCCGCGCGCTCGCGCTGTACTGCCGCGGCCTGCTCGAGCGGGACGGGACGATGTTGCTGCGCGCCGCCGACGGCTACGCGGCCGCGGGCCGGCCACTGTCCCGGGCCAAAGCCCTGGAAGCCGCCGCACTCGCCTTCTTCGAAGCCCGGGACGAAGACCGCGCTTCGGCGCGGGCCGCCTTCACCCACGCCATCGACCTCTACACGGAGCTGGACGCGCAATGGGACGTGGCGAGACTGCGCGCCCTGTTTCGCGCGCGGGGTATCCGGCGCGGCCCGAAGGTGAAGCACCGCCAGGCCAGGCACGGCTGGGACAGCCTCACCCCGACCGAGGGCCGGATCGCCGCGCTGGTGGTGGAAGGCCTGTCGAATCCGCAGATCGCGGCCCGCCTCTACTTGTCCCCGCGCACGGTCGGCACCCACGTCTCGCACATCCTGACCAAGCTGGGCGTGCATTCACGCATCGACATCGCCCGGGAAGCGGCCCGCCACCAGTCCGCTTCCGGCTGAGCCGCGGGCAGGCCGCCCCGGATCCCCGGGACAGCCCCGTGCCCGCGCGCCGCATCAAGCAGCGACCTCCGGGGCGTCGTCCTGGGGACGCACGGCGAGCGGCGGGGTGACCGCCGCCGGCGGCGGGGCCCAGCGGAACACCGCGATGTGCCCGCTGACCATCTGGCCGAGCAGGACCGCCAGGATCAGCATCAGCGGCGTCCGCCAGGCGCCCGTGCCCGTGTGCAGCCAGCCGCAGACGAGCACGCCGAAGCCGGCGATGACGTACCCCACGCCCTGGACCACGGCCGACAGCGCCACCGAGCTGTCCTTGCTGCGCAGCGAGATGGTCGTCAGGGCGAACGCGAGCGCCCCCATGCCGGTGCCGGTGGCCACGGCCCACAGCCAGGGCGCGGCGGCGGGGGCGAGGATCAGGCCGGTCACCCCGATGACGTTGGGCGTGGCCAGGGTGATGACGAGCAGCGTCTGGTTGCGCCAGCGGCGGGTCCAGCCCGGCACCAGCCACATCATCGGCAACCCCATGGCCATCGACAGCGCCAGGCACGTCCCCGCGGTCGTCGGGGGGACACCGGCGTCGCGCAGGATGCCGGGCAGCCACCCCATGACCAGGAACGTCACCGTCGAGATGAGTCCGAAGTGGATGGTCAACGCGGAGGCCGACACCGCTCCGGGCGCCCTCCGCGGCGACACGAACTCGCCGGGCGTGCGCTGCCACACCTGCTGGGCCAGCAGCGCCGTGGTCGCCCACACGCCGAGGGCGACCCGCCACGACGACGACATGACCGCGGTGGGCGTGACCAGCGCACCGGCCGTGCTGCCCACCCCGAGCCCGAAGGTGAAGGCGGCGGAACCCTGGGCCAGCAACGGCAGCATGGTACCGAGCACGGCGATGGACAGGCACGCCAGCGCCGTCCCGACCAGGAGCTCCACCGGACCCCCGAGAACGCGTCCGGCCAGCGACAGCACCAGCCCGACGAGCGCCACGGTGACGGTCCGGTGCGTCCCCACCCGGCTGCACAGCCACGGCGTCGCCCAGCCGCCGAGGCCGATCGCCCACAGGGGCAGGGCGACGAGCACCGCGGCGACGAGGCCACCGGCGACGGAGATGTCCGGCAGCGCCGCGCCCAGGCTGGTCACGGCCGGCCGCAGGTTCAGTGCGAGAACGAAGATGACCAGAGTGGAGACGGTGGTGGTAGCACGCGACATCGCTCCTCCTCGGCGTCGAGGGCGGAGCGTCAAAACTCCGTAGGACAAATGTTTCGCGGTGCGCGCATTTCAGACATCCGTCACCTGACGGATGAAGGAACTTTTGTTGCCCCTCAACGATTATGGGCGCTTCGACGGCTCTGCGGATGGGCGTGCATCGGCACGGCCGGACGTCTCGGCCGCGGAAGGCACGCCCGGTTTCGTCACGGTCCGTGGTGACGGATCCCGATGGAGCGGCGAAATCCGCTCGGGCGGCGCAGTGGGGACGCCGGGAACGACGGCGCCGTCACTGCGGATCACCGCGACGGCGAACGGTCCACAGCGGAGCCGTCGGACATGGGTTTGCGTGGTGTCGGCCGCCAGCGCCATGTCGGCCACCAGCGGGGCGTTGAGCGCCGCCCGCAGCCCGAGCTTCGCCCGGCGCTCGGCGGTGTCCGGGTAGCTGAAGGTGAACGAGCCCGGCATGTTCCAGCCGCCCGGGCCGGCGTAGCCCTCGAGGCCGTACTGCTTGCCGAGACTGGCGGTCGAGTACCCGAAGCTGAAGGTCGCGTCTGCCCTGGCCGGGGTCGGTTTGCTCAGGCGCCCGACCCGGCTGCTTGAAACGTAACAACGGGTCGTAGTAGCGTCGGCGGGTCAGCGAGTTGAAACCTTTTAATCCGGAGGTCACGATGGTGCGGCAGGTGCGCGCGTGAAGGTGGCCGTGCTCGTCACCTGCATCAACGACGCGCTGTTCCCGGACACCGGCAAGGCGGTGTTCCGGCTGCTGCGCCGCCTGGGCGTGGACGCCGACTTCCCGCAGGCGCAGACCTGCTGCGGCCAGCCGATGGTCAACACCGGCTACCTCGACGAGGCCGTGCCGGTGGTCCGCGCGTTCACCGAAGCGTTCGCCGGGTACGACCACATCGTCACGCCGTCGGGTTCGTGCGCCGGTTCGGCCCGGCACCAGCACGGCCTGGTCGCGCGGCGCGCGGGGGAGCCGCGGCTGGCCGGAACCGGGCCGAAGGTCCGCGAGCTGAGCGAATTCCTCGTCGACGTGCTCGGCGTGACCGACGTCGGCGCCTACTTCCCGCACCGCGTCACCTACCACCCGACCTGCCACTCGCTGCGCATGCTCGGCGTCGGCGACAAGCCGCTGCGGTTGCTGCGGGCGGTGCGCGGGCTCGACCTCGTCGAGCTGCCCGCCGCGCAGGAGTGCTGCGGGTTCGGCGGCACCTTCGCCGTGAAGAACGCCGAGACGTCGACGGCCATGGGGGCCGACAAGGCCCGGCACGTCCGCGAAACCGGGGCGGAAGTGCTTGTCGCCGGCGACAACTCCTGCTTGCTGCACGTCGGTGGCCTGCTGTCGCGGCAGCGGTCCGGCGTCCGCGTGCTGCACCTGGCCGACGTGCTGGCCTCGACCGAGGAGGACGCGTGAGCGCCACGTTCGTCGGCATGCCCGCCTTCCCGGCGGCGGCCCGGGAAGCGCTCGCCGACACGCAGCTGCGCCGCAACCTCGCCCACGCCACCGGCACCATCCGCGCCAAGCGCGCGGCCGTCGTCGGCGAGGTGGCCGAGTGGGAGGAACTGCGCCTGGCGGGCGCCGCGATCAAGGACACCACCCTGCGCCGCCTCGACGAGCACCTGCTGACCCTCGAAGCGGCGTTGCGGGCGCGGGGCGCGACCGTGCACTGGGCGCGTGACGCGCGGGAAGCCTGTGACGTCGTCGCCCGCATCGCCCGCGATCACGGCGTCGACGAGGTCGTCAAGGTCAAGTCGATGGCGACCCAGGAGATCGGCCTCGACGAGGCGCTCGCCGAGCACGGCGTCACCGCCTGGGAGACCGACCTCGCGGAGCTGATCGTGCAGCTCGGCGACGACCTGCCCAGCCACATCCTGGTGCCGGCGATCCACCGCAACCGCGCGGAGATCCGGGAGATCTTCCGCCGCGAAATGGCCGGCGCGGGCCGTCCGGCGCCCGACGGCCTCACCGACGACCCCGCCGAGCTGGCCGGCGCGGCCCGGCTGCACCTGCGCGAGAAGTTCCTGCGCGCGAAGATGGCCGTCTCCGGCGCGAACTTCGCCGTCGCCGAAAGCGGCACCCTGGTCGTCGTCGAGTCCGAGGGCAACGGCCGGATGTGCCTGACCCTGCCCGAAGTGCTCGTTTCGGTGGTGGGCATCGAAAAGGTCATCCCCACGTGGGGCGACCTCGACGTGTTCCTCCAGCTCCTGCCGCGGTCGAGCACCGGGGAGCGGATGAACCCCTACACGTCGACGTGGTCGGGCGTGACCCCGGGCGACGGGCCGCAGGAGGTGCACGTGGTGCTGCTCGACAACGGCCGCACCCGCGCGCTCGCCGACGAGGTCGGCCGGCAGGCGCTGCGCTGCATCCGCTGTTCGGCGTGCCTGAACGTCTGCCCGGTGTACGAACGGACCGGCGGCCACGCCTACGGCTCGGTCTACCCGGGCCCGATCGGCGCGATCCTCAACCCGCTGCTCAAAGGCGTCGGCGTCGACGAGCAAACCGATTCGCTGCCGTACGCGTCCAGCCTGTGCGGTGCCTGCTTCGAGGCGTGCCCGGTGCGCATCGACATCCCGGAAGTCCTGGTGCACCTGCGCTCCCAAGTGGTCGACGCGCATCGCGGCGGACCACCGAAACCCGAGGCGGTGGCGATGAAGACGGCGTCATGGGTGCTCTCGGACGCCCGTCGGCTGGGTCTGGCCGAGCGCGGCCTGGGTGTCGCGAACCGGGCCCTGACCCGCTTCGGCCGCCGCCTGCTCCCCGGCGGCCGCCGAGCTCTGTCCCGCCTGCCGTGGCCGGGTTCACTGTGGACGAACAGCCGCGACCTGCCGGCGCCGCCGCGTGAGTCGTTCCGCGCCTGGTGGCGGAAGCGATGACCGCGCGCGAGGAAATCCTGGCGGCCGTCCGTGGCGCCCTGCGGGAGGCGGACCGGACCGAAGCCGTGGTGCCACGCGGGTACCGCTCGGCCGTCGCGGACGTCGCGGACGTCGCGGACGTCGTTGCCCTGTTCGCCGAGCGCGTCGTGGACTACCGCGCCGCCCTCACCCGGTGCACCGCCGCCGAGCTGCCGGACGCCCTCCGCGCGGCACTGGGGCCGGCGCGGAACGTGCTGGTACCCGACGGTTTCCCGGTCGCCGTCGACGGCTCGCCGCCGCCGGCGACCACGGCCGGGCCGGCGGGGTTCGACGCCGTCGTGACCACGGCGGCGCTGGGCATCGCGACCACCGGCACGATCGTCCTCGACCACGGCCCCGGCCAGGGCCGGCGGGCGCTGAGCCTCGTGCCGGACGTGCACGTGTGCGTGCTCCGGGCGGAGCAGATCGTGCCCGGCGTCCCGGAAGCGGTGGCCGCGCTGGACCCGGCCCGCCCGCAGACCTGGATCAGCGGTCCGAGCGCCACCAGCGACATCGAGCTGACCCGGGTGGAAGGCGTGCACGGGCCGCGGACCCTGCACGTCATCGTCGTCATCGAGTGACCGAAGGCTGCCCGGTGAGGTCCGGGTGAAGTCCCTTTCGGACGCCTGATTCTCGTGCGTGGCTGCCACGAACGAGTCAATGAGCGCGTGGTGGGCGGTCTGCGGGAGTCACTCGATGGTGTCGCGAGGTGGAAAGCCGGACCGGCCCGGCAGTAATTTCTGCTTCCGCGCTGCGTAGAACGCTGCCTTGGCCACGGACACCTCGACGGCGGCACGGGCCGAGGCCATCGAGCCACCGCGAATCGGCGCCTCGCGCGGAAACGGAATGGGAGTCGACAGCAGAGTGACCGTCACCGAAGAGATCACCACGCTTCTGCACCGGAACTTCGGCATCGAACCCGCGGACGTGCGGTTCGAGGCGTCGTTGCACGACCTGGGGATGGATTCGCTGGCCCTGGAGGAACTGCGCGTCCTGCTGGAGGAGCGCCTGGACATCGACCTCGAAGACGTCCAGCTGACCTCCCGGGAAACCGTGGGGCAGCTGGCGACGGCCGTCGACGAGAAGACCGGGCGGTGACCGCGCCTCCGGCAGCGGCGGTGACCGGGCTGGGCCTGGTCACCGCGGCGGGCGTCGGTGCCGGCGCCGCGTGGCGGGGCGTGACCCGGTCCGGAGCCGCCCCGGGAGTCCGCCACCAGGCGGAACTGCACGGGTTGTCCTGCGATTTCATGTACACCATCGACGATCTCGACACCGAGAGCGTGCTGGGGGTGCCGGCCCTGCGGATGATGGACCGGTTCTCCCAGCTCGCCGTGATCGCGGCCAGGGAAGCGGTGGCCGACGCCGGGCTCGACACCTCGGTGTGGGAAACGGACCGGGTCGCGGTCGTCATCGGGTCCGCCCACGGCGGCCTTCCGTTCTACGACCGGCAAAGCGCCGTCCTCGCGGAGAAGGGCGTCCGGCGGGTTTCGCCGAAACTAGCGCCGATGACCACGGTGAACAGCGCCGCCAGCAGCGTGTGCATGGACCTCGGCGCCCGGGGCCCGAGCCTGAGCGTCTCCACCGCGTGCTCTTCGGGCACCGTCGCGATCGGGACCGCGCTGCAGCTGCTGCGCGCCGGTGCCTGCGACATCGCCATCGCCGGCGGCGCCGAATCGGTGTGCTCCCGCTTGCTGATCGCCAGTGCCTGTCAGATGCGGGCGGTGTCCACCCGCCGGGACGACCCGTCGACGGCGTGCCGCCCGTTCGACGCCGACCGCGACGGGTTCGTGGTGGGGGAGGGCGCCGGTCTCGTCGTGCTGGAGCGGCCCGGGCACGCCGCGGCGCGCGGCGCGCGGGTCCGGGCGGGCATCGCGGGGTACGGCGCGTCCAGCGACGCGTACGCGGCCGTGGCGCCGGACCCCGAAGGCGCGGGGATCGAGCGGGCGCTGCGGACCGCACTGGCCGACGCGGGTGTGACGGCGGCCGAGGTGGGCCACGTGAACGCCCACGGCACGTCCACCGTGATGAACGACCTGATCGAGGCCACCGTGCTGCACCGGGTGCTCGGCGACCGGCCGTTGGTGACCTCGACCAAGGCGATGACCGGACACGCGCTCGGCGCGGCCGGTGGCATCGAAACCGCGCTCACCGTGCTGGCCCTCGAACGGCAGCTGGTGCCGCCCACGGGCAACTTCCGGACCCGGGACATCCGGATCCCGGTCGACGTCGTCGCCAAGGAAGCCCGGCCGGCCGCGTTCGACTGCGCGGTCAAGACGTCGATGGGCTTCGGCGGCCACAACGCCGCCCTCGTCCTCACGAAGAGCTGCTGAGCCCGGTTCCGGAGCAGAAGGAGATCATGCGCGAGGAAGTGGTCCGCCCCCTGACGCTCGGCGGAACGCGGTTCAGCTACCGGCTCCTCCGGCACCCCGGCCCGCGGACGGAACCGGTGATCGTGCTCGGTGGCGGCTTCCAGGGCAGCCGCGGCTGGCCGCACATGGAGGACCGGATCACCCCGGTGGCGGACTTCGTGACGGCGGACCTGCCCGGCGTGGGCGCGTCCGATTCCCTGCCACCCGGGGCCGGAACGGAGTTCGCGGGCGCGGCGGTCGACCGGATCCTCGACGACCTCGGCGCCCCGCGGGTCAACCTGTTCGGCTACTCCTACGGCGCGGAACTGGCCTTCGGCTGCGCCCAGCGCCATCCGCACCGCATCGCGCGGCTGATGCTCGGCGGCGTGGTCTCGCACACCAGCTCCGCCCAGCGGGAGTCGTTGCGGCTGGCGGCCGGTCACCTCGCGCGGGGCGACACCGAGAACTTCGCCGCGGTGGCTGCGCGGATGCAGCTGTGCCTCGACGAGGACCGCCACATCCCCCGCCGTTCCCTGGTCTACCGCTACGTCAAGCGCTCGATGCTCCACGTCGCCGTCCACGTGCCCGACGTGCTGGACTACCTGCAGCGGTCGCTGATCAGCAGCCCGTCCTTCGACGGCGGCCTGTCCGGGGTGCCGGCCCTGGTGTTCACCGGGGAGCACGACTCCATCACCGACCCCGAACGGCAACGCGCCTTCGCGGCCACGATCCCGGGCAGCCGCTTCGCCGCCATCAAGGATTCCGACCACTGGGTCGTCCTGGAACGCGCCGCCGACGTCGCCGACCTGACCGTTCGCTTCTTCACCGACCAGCCTTGGGAGGCGGCCCCGTACGTGGCGCATCCACTTTCGTGAGCCCGTCCGCGGTGAGGGTGAGGTGCCGCGTCAGCTCCTCGGCGGCGGCATCCGCATCGCGGGCCAACGCCGTCTCCTCGAGCCGGCGGTGCTCGGCGAGGTGATCCCGGCCGGGGCCGTGGTGCGCCGACCAGCGGCGCGCCAGTTCGCTCGCGGCCCACAGCCGGTCGAACGTCTCCAGCAGCACCGGGTTCCCGCAGCCCGCCAGCAGCGTGCGGTGGAAGACCCGGTGGGCTTCCGACCACGCCTCGCTGTAGTACTCGCCCTCCTCGGGGACGAACGCCGGGGTGCGGGCCAGCCGGTGGTGGGCGGCGCGCACGCCGGCCTCCCAGCCGACGTCACCGCGTTCGACGGACAGCCGTAGCACCATCGGTTCGATGGTGCGGCGGGCTTCCGCGATCTCCTGCCAGCGGCGGTGGGAGAGGGCCGGGACGGCGAAGCCGCGGTTGGGCAGGCGGTCGGCGAGTCCGTCGCCGACCACGCGCACGAGCGCCTCCCGCACCACCGCCAGGCTGACGCCCTGCTCCTGGGCGAGGTCCTGGGGTTTGAGCGCCGCGCCGGGGGCGTGGTCGCCGCGCATGATCGCGGCCCGGATGTGGGCGTAGACGCGTTCGGAGAGCATCCGCGGGGCCGAAGCGTCGGCTGGGGGCGTGGTCCGAGTCACCGGACCAGCATAGACGATCGCGACAATAATCGATTATTGTTGCTATAGTCGATCTAGCGGCGGCTGGATGCCCCGCGACCCGATCCGAGAGGAACGCTTTGAGCGTCAACGATCCCTTCGCCCGCCTGCCCGAGGCGGCGCCCTTCACCATCACCAGCACCACCATCACCGACGGCGGCGTCCTGCCGCCCGGGCAGATGTCGGGGCTGTCCGGGGTCCCCGGTGGGGAGGACAGGTCCCCGCAGCTGTCGTGGAGCGGTGCCCCGGACGGCACCAAGAGCTACGCCGTCACCGTCTACGACCCCGACGCCCCCACCGGGTCCGGGTTCTGGCACTGGGCCGTCGCCGACATCCCCGCCACCGTGACCGGACTTCCCGAGGGGGCCGGCGACGAGACCGGCTCGGGTCTGCCGCCGGGGGCGGTCCAGTTGCCCAACGACGCCCGCACGGCCCGGTTCCTCGGCGCCGCGCCGCCGGCCGGCCACGGCCCGCACCGCTACTTCGTCGTGGTGCACGCCCTCGACGTCGAGTCCATCGGCGTCCCCGCCGACGCCACCCCGGCCGTCCTCGGCTTCACGATGGCTTCGCACACGCTCGGCCGCGCGGTCCTCACCGCGACGGCGGAAACGCCGGCGGCCGGCGAACGCGTCGAGGTTTCCCGGCTGATCCCCGCCCCCGCCGGCGCCGTCTTCGCGGTGCTGACCGACCCGAAGGGCCACGTCGACATCGACGCGTCGGGAATGCTCATGGACGCCGAAGGCGACCGCGTCCGGCGGCCCGGTGACCGGTTCCGGGTGCACATGGACCGCGAAGCGCTGGGAGACTTTCCCCTGGGCAAGTACGAGGTCGAGGTGGTCATCACCGCGCTCGTCCCGGACGAGGAAATCGCATGGACCGTGGAAGCCGGGCGCGGGCCCCACGTCCGGCACGTCTACGGCTACCGGCTCGAGCCGGCCGAAGGCGGCACCCTGGTCACGTCCTATTACGACTGGTCGCAGATCGACGAAGGGTGGAAGCGGCGCAACGTCTTCCCGATCGTGCCCGAGTCCGCCCTCAAGGCCACGCTGGGCATTCTCGAGCGCACCGTCCGCCGGCGCGGCGTTTAAACGTCACTTTCGGTTGATTCTTCGCCGCATTCGAATTGCTGGCCGTCCCGATTTTGCCGACACTCGGGGAATGGAGAAGACGGCTTCCGAACCCGAGACGCTGCCCGAGTCCGACGTCCGGTTCCCGATCGTCCTGCGCGGCTACGATCGCCGGCAGGTGGACGAGTACGTGCGCGTCGCGGAAAAGCGCGTGGACCGGCACGAGAAGGCGCGGCGGGTCGCGGAGCGCCGGCTGGCCAAGGCCCAGGTGCCCGCGCCCCGCGCCCCGGAGCCGGACGACGCGGCCGGACTGGGCCGGCGGATCGAAAAGATCCTGCAGGTCGCGAAGGCCGAGGCCGCGGAGATCCGGGAACAGGCCCGCAAGGAGGGCGCGGAACTGCGGGCGGCGGCGGAGAAGGCGGTCGCCGAGGCGGAGGCCGCTCGCGCGGAGACCGAGCGCGCCGCCCAACGGGACGCGCAGCTGATCCTTTCCCGCGCGGAAGAGGAAGCCGAGACCATCCGGGCGGCCCACCGGGCGGTGCTGGACCGGCTGGGCCAGATCGTCGGCGTCGTCGAAGAGGTGCGCGAGCGGTTCGGCACCGAGGCCGAGGAGGAGAGCCCGGCCCCGGTGCCGGAGGCCGCGGACGCGGTGTCGTCACTCGCGTGACCGGTGGCCGCCGAAGCAGGTGACGGTCGCCGAAGTGACCGCGCTACGTGGCAGCACTCCAGCGGTGGATGGCGAACCGGCTGCCGTCGCGGCGCACTCGGGCAGCGCCCGGCCCGCCGAAATGGGCCGGGACGACGAGTTCGCCGGTGTCCGCGGCGCGTTCGAGGATCGCGTGCCGGGTGGTGGCGGCCTGGTGCGGGTCTTCGCAGAAGCAGCTGCTGTGTTCCGGCGCCAGGATCTGCACCGGGCTGTGCAGCAGGTCCCCGGCGAACACGGCCCGATCGCCGCCGGACGACACGCGCAGGACCGACGAGCCCGGGGTGTGGCCGGGCGCGGCTTCCAGCGTCAGGTTCCGGTCGAGGCGGTGGCTGCCTTCCCACAGCACGGCCCGGCCGAGCACGGGGGCGACGCTGTCGGCGTAGACCAGCAGGCTGCCGTCGCGGCGGAGCTGCTCGTGGGGCGTGCGGGGAGCGGGGCGGCGGTGGGCGTTGCGCGGATCGAAGTACACCTGGTCGGTGCGGGGGATCAGGTAGGTGGCGTGGGGGAACGTCGGCACCCATTCGCCGTTGCGGAGTTCGGTGTTCCAGCCGACGTGGTCGTAGTGGATGTGCGTGTTGACGACGACGTCGACGTCCTCCGGCCGGACGCCGGCCGCCGCCAGCCGGTCGAGGAAGGGTGTCGCCAGGTGGTCGAAGAGCGGGATCTGCGGCCGGTCCCGGTCGTTGCCGACGCCGGTGTCGACCAGGATCACCCGGCCTTCGCTGCGGAGCACCCAGGTCTGCACGGCGCCGCGGTAGCCGCCGGTCTCCGGGTTCCAGTGGTCGGGCGCGAGCCAGCCGGCGTTGTCCGTCCAGAGCCGGGGCGGGCTGCCGGGGATGATGGACCGCACGGGAGCGATCTCGCCTTGCCACTCGATGACCCTCATGACTTCGACTTCGCCGATGTGCATGACTCCACGCTAGGACGCAGGCGGGAGCGTTTCGATGCGACAAGTGCTCGTTCTGATGCGTGATCGTCTCAGGGCTACGATGGCCCGGTGGACGTGCTGAGTGACGCGATCGCCGCGGTGCGGATCGGCCGGCCCGTGTCGAACCGCCTCCGGGCCGGTTCGGAGTGGTGCTACCGCTTCGCGCCGTACGAGGGCGCGGGCTTCCACGTGCTGCTGCGCGGCAGCGGCTGACTGCTCCCGGACGGCGGGGAGCCGGTGGCGCTCGGCCCCGGCGACGCGGTCCTGGTTCCGCACGGCGGCGCGCACACCCTGTCCTCGACGCCGGACGCGACCGGCGCGGTGCCGTTCGAAGCGGCGGTGGCCGAGCCGGCGGGCCGCACCGAGTTCCTGTGCGGCAAGTACCGGCTGTCCCACGCGCGGCGGCACCCCTTGCTCGCGAGCCTGCCGGAGGTCGTGCACCTGCCCGCCGAGGTCGGGCGGCGCGCCGAACTGCGCGCGGCCATCGACCTGCTCGGCGGCGAGGTGAGCGACCGGCGGCCGGGTTCGGCCACGGTCCTCACCGGCCTGCTGGACCTGCTGCTGGTCTACCTGATCCGCGCCTGGCTGGCCGACCACCCGGGCACGGGCTGGCCGCAGGCGCTGCGAGACCCCGAAATCGCGGCCGCGCTGGAAGCGCTGCACGAGCACCCCGAAGCGCCATGGCGGATCGAGGACCTGGCCGCCCGGGTGGGCCTTTCCCGCGCGACCCTGGCCCGCCGGTTCACGGCGCTGACGGGACAGCCGCCCATGGCGTACTTGACGTGGTGGCGGCTCACGACGGCGGCGCGCCTGCTCCAGGACACGGATTTTCCCCTGCCGTCGATCGCCGCCAAGGTCGGTTACGCCTCACCGTTCGCGTTCTCGCACGCGTTCAAGCGGCAGTTCGGCGTCGCGCCGGGCGGATTTCGGACCGGCCGGTGACGACCGCGGTCCTCCGTCCGCGGGCAAAAGGGTCGGCGCAACTCGGGAAAGCCATGGCCGAGATCCGCCTGGACGAAATCGAGTGAAACCTCGGCCACTACGCCGGCCTCATCAACGAATGATCCCCCCGCCAGCGCCGCCTGAGGGCCTGAGGGAGCCGTCAGGGAGCGGATGGCTGTCGGCCGGTGGGGTGTCCTGGACGGCCATCGGGCCACCTCGCCCCGCGCTATGGGTTGACGCAGTATGACATGGCGATGCATAGTTACGATCATTAACTAGGCGATGAAGAGTCGCACAAGTTCCAGGAGCCGGCCATGACCGAAATGAGCGTCCCCACCGTGACCGCCACCGAAGTGGTACTGCCGGGCAAGGTCGAGCCGTCCGGGCTGCAGGTGC
This sequence comes from Amycolatopsis sp. NPDC058278, assembly GCF_042881395.1. Classification (NCBI taxonomy): domain Bacteria; kingdom Bacillati; phylum Actinomycetota; class Actinomycetes; order Pseudonocardiales; family Pseudonocardiaceae; genus Amycolatopsis; species Amycolatopsis sp. NPDC058278. The sequence continues at coordinate 39,366 of NZ_JBHVXZ010000084.1, forward strand.
TCCGGCGCTCCCTCCCGGCGCCGGCGGCCGGTCAGGCCCTGGTGCGCGTCGAAGCGACCGCCGTGTCCTTCGCCGAAAGCGCGATGCGCCGCGGCCGTTACTTCGGCCAGCCCGCGTTCCCGTTCGTGCCCGGTTACGACCTCGTCGGGGTCGTCGAGGCGGTCGGTCCGGACGTGGACCGCGCGCTGATCGGCAAGCGGTTCGCCGCGCTGACCAAGACCGGCGCGTGGGCCACGGCCGTCCTCCTGCCCGCCGCCGACCTGGTGGCGGTGCCCGACGGCGTGAGCGCGGAGGAGGCGGAGACGCTGACGGTCAACGGGCTGACCGCCTACCAGATGCTCCACCACGTCGCGAAGGTGCAGGCCGGGCAGACCGTCCTCGTGCTCGGCGTCGGCGGCGGTGTCGGCACCCTGCTGGCCCAGCTCGCCCGCCACACCGGCGCGCGGGTGATCGGCACGGCGAGCCCGCGTCACCACGAGGCCCTGCGCGCACTGGGTGTCGAGCCGGTCGACTACCGGGATCCCGACGTCGCGGCCCGGGTCCGGGAACTGGCTCCCGGCGGCGTGGACGCCGTGTTCGACCACCTCGGTGGCGCGAGCATCTCCCGCTCCCACCGGTTGCTCAACCGCACCGGAACCCTGGTTTGCTACAGCATCGCGAGCAAGCTCGACGACCGCACGCCGGTGGTGCTCAGCTTCCTGAACGTGCTGACGAAACTGACGTTCTGGAACTACCTGCCCACCGGCAAGCACGCGAGCTTCTTCGACGTGTGGTCGGGCGCGGGCAAGCCGGACTCCGCCGAGCGCGACGCCTTCCGCGCCCGGATCCGCACCGACCTCACCCACGTCTTCGGCCTCCTGCGCGACGGCGTGCTCACCGCGAAGATCGCCGCCCGCTACCCGCTCACCGAAGTGGCGGCGGCGGTGGAACTCTCCGAGTCCTCCGCGCGAACCGCGCTGGGGAAGATCGTCCTCCTGCCGCAGGCCGGTTCCTGACTTTCCCTTCGTCCGAGAGGAGTGCGGCATCGTGAAGATCACCATCTCCGGCGCGTCCGGTCTCTCGTCTCCAGCTCAGGCGTCGCCTGCTACGGCCCGCGCGGCGACGAGGAGGTCACCGAGCAGGACCCGCCGGGCGGCACGTTCCTCGCCGAGGTTTCCGCCGCGTGGGAGCAGGAAGCGGCCAGGGCGGCCGAGTTCGGGGTCCGCGTGGCGCGGATGCGCACCGGCGTCGTCCTCGATGCTTCGGGTGGCACGGTGAAATCGCCTCGTGGAGCGGCGCCTACAACGGCACGGCACCCGAACCGGTCACCCAGCGGGAGTTTTCGAAGGCGCTGGGCCGGGCGCTGCACCGGCCCGCCGTCCTCCCGGTGCCCGGGTTCGCTCTCAGGGTGGCGCTCGGCGAGCTGGCGGACATGGTGACCACCGGCCGGCGCGCGGTGCCCCACCGCGCGCTCGACGGCGGCTACCGCCACGCGCACCCGCGGCTGGCGGAGGCGCTGACTTCGGCGTCGAGCTGACAGCGGCAGTGCCGATGGTCCCTTCCGCCGGTGACCGACGGCCCCGGCATCGATGGCGTTCGCCAGCAGCGGCGGCGAACGCCTTCCGATTGGCTGGGTACCCCACGAACCAGCGACCGGAGGCTGCCATGGCTCACCGTCCCGTACCGGCGAGCGACCTCGCCGAGGAGCTCCTCGGCGTCGGCAGGCCCACCCCCGTGCCCGGCATGAGCCGCGCCACGGCCCGGAAATCGGCCAGGGCCCGGGGTGCGGCGCTCGGCGCGCCCGCGCGCCGGACCGTCTCCTGAGGCCGGCTGTGGACGACGGGGGAGGCACGGTCGGGGTCGAGGAGGAGTTCGTGCTCGTCGACCCGCGGTCGGGGGCGACGGCCGCGGCGGCACCCCGTGTCCTGGCGCAGCTGGCGGACGAGCCGGGGGTGATGGCGGAGTTCCTGCGGTTCCAGGTGGAGACCGCGACCGAGGTGCACCGGTCGCTTCCCCAGGTCTGCGCGGACCTGACCCGGCTGCGGCACCGGGTGGCCGAGGCCGCGGAGCACGTCGGCTGCGTCGCGCTGGCCACCGGCGTGGCCCCGTTCGGGAGGGCGTCGCAGGTGACGGCCGATCCTCGCTTCCGCACGCTGGCGGCCCGGTTTCCCGCGCTGGTCGGCGAAGCGGGCACGTGCGCCTGCCACATCCACGTCGGCGTCCCGTCGCGAGCTGCCGGGGTGGCCGTGCTGACGCGGCTGCGGCCCTGGCTCGGTGCCCTGCTGGCGGTCAGCGCGAACTCGCCGTACGTCGACGGCCTGGATTCCGGGTGGGCCAGCGCCCGGTACCCGCTGTGGTCGCGCTGGCCGACGGCCCGCCCGCCGGGCGAGTGGCGCGACGTCGGGGACTACGACGCGGCGGTCGAGGGTGCCATCCGGCGCGGGCAGGCGCTCGACGCCCGCAGCGTCTACTTCTACGCTCGCCTGTCCCCGCGGCACCCGACCGTGGAGGTGCGGATCGCCGACGTCTGCCTCGACGTGGCCGACGCGGTGCTGCTCACCGGCCTGGTGCGGGGCCTGGTCGTGACCGCGCTGGCGGAACAGCGCCGCGGGGCGCCACCGCCGCGCGTGCCGGACGCGCTCGCCGAGCGGGCGTTGCGGGCGGCCGCGAGGTACGGCCTCGCCGGACCGGGCGTCGACGTGCTGACCGGCACCCCGATGGCTCACGAAGAGCTGGTCGAAGACCTGCTCGCCTACGTCCGGCCCGCGCTGCGGGCGATGGGCGACCTCGACGACGTCCTGGCCGCCTGGTGTGCGCTCAGGTCGCGGGGAGGGGGAGCGGAGCGGCAGCGAGCGCTGCGCGCGGAGTCGGGCACGCCGGCGGAGTTCGTCGCCCACCTGGCCGCGGTGACCCGGGGTGAAGACCGGGAACGGGAGGCGGCCCAGTGAAGACCACCGCCCATCCTGGGGCGTTCCACGCCCGCTCAGCGACGTGCTGCTGCCCGAAACCGGCGTGGTGACCGGGCGGCTACGTCGACGCCGGGGTCATCGGCGCGCTGTCCACGGCCGCCGCGGTCCCACCGCGGCGGCGCTTCGGGCGTCGTTCAGCGCAGCGGCAGCGCGAACTCGACGTACGGCCCGGTACCCCGGTGCTCCGGGTCCGGAACCAGCACGCCGCGCACGCCGCCGGACGCAGGGCGATGGTGTTCCGAGGCCCACGTGAACAGTGCCCCGACCGCGACCTCGACCTGGCTTCCGGCGCTCCACGGTCCGGGAGTCTCCTGCCGGACGAACGCTTCCTGGTGCGCGGGCTCCGTGCGCAGGGTCAGGTCGGGGAACCCGGCCGCGATCTCGGCGGCCCCGTCCTCGGGCACCGGCCAGCACCACTCGACCGGGCCGTCGCTGTCCCCGCTGACCTCCCCGTGGTAGATCGTGAACGGCGCACCCGCCGTCCCCTCGACCCGCGGAACACCGCCCCGGCGCAACCGGTGGATGAACAACTCCCGGGTCATGGGCTCCAGCTCGTCCTGGTTCACCCTGCTGATCACGCTGAGCACCCGTCGCTCCGGGATATCGCGGACGGTGACCTCGTACATGGCGGGCTTCCTCCCGTGAAGGTGATCGACGAGGCGGCCCACCAGCACGCGCTGGGCGGCGTGCTCGGCTTCGGTCTCGGCCCAGTAGCCGCGGATCTCCTCGGCGGCCGCGGCCGGCTCCAGCGCCAGGATGGCCCTGATCCGGGTCAGCGGGACACCGGCCCGGCGCAGCGAGGCCACCAGACGTGCCTGGTCCAGCTGCGTGACCGCGTACCGGCGATAGCCGTTGCCCGCGTCGACGTGGGCCGGCGCCAGCAAGCCGAGTTCGTCGTACAGCCGCAGTGCCTTGGGCGACAGCCGCGACAGCCGCGAGAACTCGCCGATACCGACCATGCTCATGGTGGACTCCTCGTCCCGGGCGGGTGCCCGGTCCCGGCCACTCTGCGGTTTCCCCCGGGGTGAAGGTCAAGGACCGGATGCGGCGGCGTCGCCGAGGACGACCGCGGGCAGCCACCGACCGGTTCCGCTGGGGCTTCGACCGGCTGCTCGACGGACTCGCCACGTACGCCGGGCCCGCTGGCGCGCAACGGCCGCGGTGAGCAACGGCGCCACGGCTTTCCCGCGCGTCCGCTCCGCGGCGCACGGCCGAGCTGCCGACCCGCGGCGGGTTCAGCTCGGGAGGTGACCGGACGGCGGGGGCCCGCCGTCCGGTCCCGCGAGACCGTCGGCCGGGTCGAGGCCGAGGATGGCGAGCAGCGTGGCGCAGTCATCGGCGTCGTCCGCCGACGAGGCGACCATGCGGGCACCACGCCGGCGTTGCTCGGGGCTGAGGGCGAACGGGTCCGGCTCCCGGCGCGGGGCCACCTTCGGCTGTCTCATCGGCGTGGTCCCGGCGGGGCTACGTGAGGACCGGACCGCGCCGGGCGGTGGTCAGGTGCGGGACCGGCTTCATGCCGCTGCTCCCGTCCCCGGCCACGCGAAGCGGCCGGTGTGGGGCCCGGGGACGACGCGGATTCGGCCACCCGCGTGCGAAATGCTCTCGGACACTTCCGACGGTACACGCGCGTTCCTCTCGAGCGCTGCAGCCGCGGACCGGTCATCACCCGGTGCAGTTGGGGACGGCGGGGACGCTGCCGACGCAGTTGTTGGGGGTGTTGGCGGTGATGGGGGCGTTGGTGGTGGTCATGGTGCCGCCTTGGCGGTAGACGCCGCCGGAGTTGCCCAGGAGCAGCAGTGCGTGGTTGTCGGTGACGGCGGTTTGGGTGAGGGTGGTGGCGGTGGAGTTGACGGCGGAGATTCCGCCGCCGCGGCCGGCGTTGTTGCCGGTGATGAACAGCGGGCTGCCGGAGACGCCCGTGACGGAGAGGGTGCCGCGGAGGCCGTTGTAGATGGCGCCGCCGTCGCCGAGGAGGGTGGTGTTGCCGGACAGCGGGCTGTTGGTGAAGGTGGCGGCGGGTGCGGTGCCGCTGGGGGTGTCGGGATTGGCGAGGCCGCCGCCGTTGCCGGAGGCGGTGTTGCCGGTGAGGG
>NZ_JBHVXZ010000085.1:0-43833 GCF_042881395.1 Amycolatopsis sp. NPDC058278
CTCCCCTGTCCTGTTTGCCCTCCCCCCCCGCCCCCACCCCCCCCCCCCCGCCCCCGGGGCCAACCGCGCGCGCTCCGCGCCCCCCCGGGGGCCCCCCCCCGCCGTCGGCACGCCGGAGCGTGCCGACCACGGCCACCGGACGGTCGTGGGCTTCGGCGGTCTCCTCGATGCTGCCCAGCAGCACCGGGTGCGGGCTGCACTCGACGAACCGCGCGCCGCCGGCGGCCAGTGCCCCGGCGGTCGCCTCGGCGAACCGGACCGGGCGCCGCAGGCTTTCGAACCAGTACCCGGCGTCGAGCCCCGCGGTGTCGAACGGCTCGCCGGTGAGCGCCGAGACGAACGTGACCGGAGTGGACACCGGGCGCACCGGGGCCAGGAGCCGGAGGATCTCCTCCCGCAGCGGGTCGACCGCCGCCGAGTGCGACGCGTAGCCGACCGGCAGGATCTTCGCCCGGTAGCCGGCCTCGGTGAGGGTGGTGTGCAGCCGTGCCAGTGCGTCGGCGGGCCCGGACAGCACCACGGACCGGGTGCCGTTCACCGCGGCCACCGACACCGCGGCGGGCAGCAGCGGACGGACCGTGTCCTCGGGCGCGCCGGCCGACAGCATCCCGCCGCCGGGCGGCATCCCGGCGATCACGTGGCTGCGCAAGGCGACCACGCGGGCGCCGTCCGAGAGGGACAGCGCGCCGATCGCGGTGGCGGCGGCGATCTCGCCCTGGGAATGCCCGACCACGACCGACGGCGTGAGCCCGGCGTCGCGCCAGACCTCCGCCAGCGACACCATGACGGCCCAGAGCGCGGGCTGGACGACGTCGACGCGGCCGAGGTCGGCGGTCCCGGCGCGGAGGTCGCCGAGCAGGTCGTAGTCCACGAACTCCGCCAACGCGGCCGAGCACTCCGTCAGCCGGCGGGCGAACACGGGCGAGTCGCGCAGCAGCGCGACGGCCATCTCCGGCCACTGCGAACCCTGCCCCGGGAACACGAGGACGTCGGTGCCGTCGGCGGTCCGCCCGGTCACGACGTGCTCCGACGGCGTGCCTGCGGCCAGCGAGGCGAGGTCGTCGAACACGACCGCGCGGTGCTCGAACAGCTCCCGGGTGCGCAGCAGCGACCGGGCGACATCGCCGTGGGCGAGGTCCGGGTGATCGGCGAGGTGTTCGGCGAGCGCCCGGGCCTGTGCGGGCAGGGCGGCGGCCGAACGAGCCGAAAGGACGAGCGGGACGTCGTCGGCGGCGGCGACGTCGGCGACGGCGGTGACATTCTCGTGGTGCGGGACCGCCGGAGCTTCGGCGACGACGAGGTGGCAGTTGGTGCCGCCGACACCGAAGGAGCTGACCCCGGCGACGAGCCGGTCCTGCGGTCGCGGCCAGTCCCGGCCTTCGTGGACCACTTCGAGGTTCAGCGTCTCGAACGGGATGGCCGGGTTCGGCGTGGCGAAGTTCAGGCTCGGGGTGAGCCGGCGTTCTTTCAGGCACACCAGCACTTTCAGCAGCCCGGCGATGCCGGCGGCGCCTTCGAGGTGACCGACCACGGTCTTCACCGAACCGACGGGCAGCGGCTCGGGACGCTCGCCGGCGAACGCGGCGCCGAGGGCTTCGGCCTCGATCGGGTCGCCGACCGGCGTACCGGTGCCGTGCAGCTCGACGTACTGGACGTCGGCCGGCGTGACTCCGGCGTCGGCACAGGCCAGCCGGATCACCTCGGCCTGCGCCGCCGCCCGCGGCACCGTGAGTCCCGCGCCGCCGCCGTCGTTGTTCACGGCCCCGCCCAGCAGGACCGCGTGGACACGGTCGCCGTCCGCGAGCGCGGTGCTCAGCGGCTTGAGGACCACGAGGCCGCCGCCCTCGCCGCGGACGTAGCCGTCGGCGCGGCTGTCGAAGGTGTGGCAGCGCCCCTGCGGGGACAGCGCGCCGAAGCGGTCGACGGTCTCGGTGCCCGCTTTCAGGAGGTTGAGGTTCACCCCGCCGGCGAGCGCGACGGCCGCCGTGCCGCGGCGCAGCTGCTCGGCGGCCAGGTGCACCGCCACCAGCGACGACGACTGGCCCGAGTCGACGGTCAGGCTGGGGCCGCGCAGCCCGAGCAGGTAGGAGACCCGGTTCGCGATGAGACTGCGGTGGGTGCCGGTGAGCGTGTGCGGCCCGGTGCCGAGGCGGTCGTGCAGCAGCGCGTAGTCGCCGTTGATCGCGCCGACCACGACGGCGGTGCCGCTGCCGCGCAGCGTGCCGGCGGCGATCCGGGCGTCCTCGCAGGCCTCCCACGCCAGCTCCAGCACCAGCCGCTGCTGCGGGTCCATCGCCGCGGCTTCGCGCGGGGAGATGCCGAAGAAGGGCGCGTCGAATCCGTCCACATCGGACACGAAGCCGGCTCGGCCGGTGCCGTCGCCGTCCGGCCACCGGCCCGGCGGGACCGCGCCGACGGCCTCGCAGCCTTCGGCCAGCAGCCGGCGCAGCCGCGCCGGGCCGGCGGCGCCGGGCAGCCGGCAGGACATGCCGACCACCGCGATCGGCTCACCGGGAGCAGGCAGGGAAGACATAGTTCACCCATCGTCGGAAGGGGTCGCGGAAATTCGGGGAATGCCCGTGGTGCTGACCGAATCGTGCCGGTTTCCGGGAATTCCCCGTCGGCCGGTGGATTCCGATCGTGCGTGCTGCGGACCCCGTTCGTCAAGGGCTGTTCCCGGCACCGCCGGTGGCAGGCAGGCGACGGCAGGAAGCTGTCACCGGAGCGGCCACCCGCCTGGAGCAGCGGGGGTGGGTGACTGCGCCGAACGGTGTGGTCAATTGCTTCTACCTGCGGAAATGTGGCTCCGGACCGGTGTGGGTGGTGCCACCGGAGTGACCGCACGGACACAGCAGGTACACCTGGGTGCCGCGTTCCCCACTCGAGCGCCGAATCTGGGTGAGGACTACCCATGCCCGGGTGGGTGGGTAGTTGCTTCAGTGGTCCCGTACCGCCACGGAACTGTCCGGGGCGTCATTCCGGTATTCATTTCCCGTGCTCGAAGAAAAGGAAAGCGATGGCGAACACGACGGAAGCCGCGGCGGCGCCGTTCGGCCGCGCCGGCGGTGTGCTCACCGTGGGCGGCGTGCCCGTGGACCGGCTCGCGGCGCGGGTCGGCACCACCCCCTTCTTCGCCTACGACCGCTCGCTCGTCACCACCCGCGTCGAGCGGGTGCGGGCCGCGCTGCCCGACGACGTCGAACTGAGCTACGCGGTCAAGGCCAACCCGATGCCCGCGCTGCTGCACCACCTCAGCGGCCTCGTCGACGGACTCGACGTCGCCTCCGCCGGCGAACTGCGGCAGGCGCTCGACACGACCGTCCCGCCGGAACGGATCAGCTTCGCCGGGCCCGGCAAGACGGCGGCCGAGCTGGCCCGCGCGGTCGCCGCCGGCGTCACGGTCGAGCTGGAATCCACCACCGAGCTGGCCCGCGTGCGGGAGGCAGGCGACCGCCTCGGCCTCACCCCGCGCGTGGCGCTGCGGGTGAACCCGGACTTCGCCGTGCGCGGGTCCGGCATGCGCCTGGGCGGCGGCCCGCAGCAGTTCGGCATCGACGCCGAGCGCGTCCCCGCCGTGCTGGCCGAGGTCGGCGCCGCGGGACTCGACTTCCAGGGCTTCCACGTCTTCGCCGGCTCCCAGAACCTGCGCGCGGAAAGCCTCTGCGAAGCCCAGCGCGCGACGGTCGACCTGGTGCTGCAGCTGGCCGAGGCGGCGCCCGGCCCGGTGCGGTCGGTCAACCTGGGCGGCGGCTTCGGCATTCCCTACACCGCCCGCGACACCGCGCTGGACCTCGACGAAGTCGGCGAAAACCTGGCGAAGCTGCTGGCCGTTTCGCTTCGGCCCGCGCTGCCCGAGGCCCGCGTGGTGCTCGAGCTCGGCCGCTACCTGGTGGGGGAGGCCGGGGTGTACCTCACCCGCGTGGTCGACCGGAAGGTCTCGCGCGGGACGACGTTCCTCGTCGTCGACGGCGGCCTGCACCACCAGCTGGCCGCGTCCGGCAACTTCGGCCAGGCCATCCGCCGCAACTACCCGCTCGCCCTCGCGTCCGCGCCCGGCGGTCCGGAAGAGACGGTGACGGTGGTCGGCTGCCTGTGCACCCCGCTCGACCTCCTCGGCGACCGGGTTTCCCTGCCCGGTGCGGCGATCGGCGACCTGATCGCGATCTTCCAGGCCGGCGCCTACGGCCTGACCGCCAGTCCCACCGCCTTCCTCGGGCACCCGGCGCCGCCCGAAGTCCTCGTCTGACCCCGGAGGGAACACCGTGCAGACCACCGTGCCGACACCCGGAGCCGCCGTGCTCCGCGAAGCCGCTGTGCCAACCGGGGCTTCGCCCCGGGCCGGGGGCTCCGCCACCCGGAGCCCCCGAAAAGAAGCCGATCCGTTTTCCCGCACCAGTTTCCGCGTGCTCGGCCTGCTGCAGGTCCGCGGCCGCGAGCCGGTCGTCGTGACCGCCCGCGGCCAGCAGGTGGTGCTCGCGCTGCTGCTGCTCAACGGCAACCGCGTGGTGCCGCTGGAGGTGCTGCTCGACGCGCTGTGGGGCGCCGGGCCGCCCGCGACGGCCCGGGCGCAGGTCCAGACCTGCGTGTCGGCCCTGCGTCGCGCGCTGGCGAAAGCCGGGCTGGGCGAACGGATCTCCGCGCGGGGCAGCGGCTACTGCCTCGACCTCGCGCCCGGTGAGCTGGACCTGCACGAGTTCGAGACGCTGGTGGCCCGCGGACGGGCCGCGCGGCGGCCGGAGGAGGCGCGCGCCGCGTTCCGCGAGGCGCTGGCGCTGTGGCGCGGGGAACCGCTGACCGGCATCGACAGCGAGGTCGTGCGCGCCCACCAGGTCCGCATCGCACAGCGGCGCGTGGAAGTCCTGGAGGACTGCCTGGACGCCGAGCTCGAGCTGGGTCTGCACCGGGAGGTCGTCGGCGAGATCGCGGTGCTGACCGAGGAATACCCGCTGCGCGAGCGGTTCGTGCTGCAGCTGATGACCGCGCTGCACCGGTGCGGGCGCCGGGTCGAGGCGCTCGCCGCCTACCGGGCCGTGCGCCGCCGCTTCGTCGACGAACTGGGCCTGGAGCCCGGCGCCGCGCTGCGCGAGCTGCACCAGGACATCCTCGCCGGTTCGAGCGAGGCGCCCGCGAGCGGCCGCGCGGTGCCGCGGATGCTGCCCGCGCGCCTGCCCTACTTCACCGGGCACGAGCGCCTGCTGGCGGGGCTGCGGCGTGGCCTGACCGACGACGGGCCCGGCGCCGCGGTGGTCACGGTCCTCACCGGACGCGGCGGGGCGGGCAAGTCCGCCGTGGCGGCGGAGGCCGCGCACCGCGCCGCGCCGGCGTTCCCCGACGGCGTGCTCTACGCGCGGCTCGCCGAGGAGGACGCCGCCGAGGTGCTGGCGCGGTTCCTGCACGCACTCGGCGTGCCTCCGGCGGAGATCCCCGACGAGCTGGACGGCCGCGCCGCGCTGTACCGCAGCGTGCTCGCCGGGCGCCGGGTCCTGACCGTGCTGGAGGACGCGGCGAGCCTGGCGCGCGTCACGCCGTTCGTCGCGGACGCCCGGGGCTGCCGGCTGCTCGTCACCACCCACGCCCGCGTGCCGTCCCTGCCCGGCGTGGCGGTGGCCGAGCTCGACGTGCTGGACGGCGCGGAGGGCGTCGAGCTGCTGTCCGCGCTGGTCGGCGAGGACCGCGTGACGGCGGAGCTGTCGGACGCGGTGGAGCTGGTCGAGCTGTGCGGCGGCCTGCCACTGGCCGTGACGGCGGCCGCCACGCACGTCGCGGCCCGGCCGGGGCGCACGCTGGCCCAGGCGGTGGCCCGGCTGCGGGCCGAGGGCGACCGGATCGGCCGGCTCGGCGCGGGCGTCCGCGCCGCCGTCGGGCGCGGCCTGGCGGACCTGCCCGCCCCGGCCCGGGAGCTGTTCGGGCGGCTGGCGCTGCTGCCCGCAGGCAGCTGGGCGGGGTGGGCCGCGACGGCGCTGGCCGACGTCGGCCCGGCCGAAGCGGCCGACGCGCTGGAGGCGCTGGTCGACGCGCGTCTCGTCGACGTCGCCGGCACCCGCTACCGGCTGCCGTCGCTGACCCGCTTGCTCGCGCTGGAACTGCTGGCAGCGCAACCACTTCCGGCGCGGGCGGCGGCGGCCCGGCGGCTCTTCGGCGCGTGGCTGCACCTGACCGACGAAGTGCGGGGTGCCGCGGCCGGCGGGGTGCCGCGGACGCCCGTTCCGGCCGAGGTCGGTGACCCGGGCACCTGGTACGACCGCGAGTCCGCCGGTCTGCTGGCCGCGGTGCGCCAAGCCGCCGACGCCGGGGAACCGGGGTATTGCGCGGAACTCGCACTGGCGGTGGCCGACCTGGCGGGCGGGCGCGGCCGGTACGCGGACTGGCGCGAAAGCGGCGAAACGGCGTTGCGCGCGGTGGTGCCGACGGGCGATCGCCGGACCGAGGCGGCGCTCGAGCGTTCACTCGGAGAGCTGGCGGTCCGCGAAAGCCGCTTCGCCGACGCGGCGGGCCGGATCACTCGCGCCCTCACCGCCGGCGAGCAGGCGGGCGGGATGAGCTGGGAGGAGCTGGTTCGCGAGGTCCTCGCCGGGGTCGACCGGGCCCGCGCCACGGTGGTGGCCGAGCCGGTGCCACTGGCGTCGTGGTCCGGGGGGCCGGGGGCGGCCAACCGCACGGCGTCACCGCGAACAGCGTTGGGGCGCAACCAGTTCGAGCTGGCGGCCGACCGCGCCCAGCCGGACGGGACCCCCCGGTCGGCGGCCCGCGCGGGCCACCGCCGCCTGCCGCGCCCCCGCCCGATCTCGTGGCGGCGCGAGTCGGAGTACCCCGAGGAAGCATGACCGGGCCGGTTTCCGGAACTCGCGTGATCGAACCCGTAACTCGCGTGATTGAAGCCGGAACTCGCGTGATTGAAGCCGTACCGGCTCTGGTCACGTGAATCACGGGCTGGATCACGCGAGATCCGGCTCTGATCACGCGAGTTCCGGCTTCGAGACCGACGTGGCCGTGCCGCCCGGCCTGAAGAAAGCTCGATCCGTCACCAATCCGGAGGAACACCATGACCATCGGTGCCGCCCTGCCCGCCGGCGATCTGTCCGGGGCTGCCAACAGCGTCGAAGCGCTGCTCGCCCAGACCCGTGAGGCCGCGGAGGCCGGCCTGCGCTCGGTCTGGTTCTCCCAGCTCTTCGACCACGACGCCCTCACCCTCGCCGCCCTCGCCGGGCGCGAGGTGCCCGAGGTCGCCGTCGGGACCGCCGTCGTTCCGCTCTATCCGCGGCACCCGCTCCACCTCGCCGCGCAGGCGCAGACCGCGCAGGCCGCCACCGGCGGGCGGTTCACCCTCGGGCTGGGCCTCGGCGTGCAAAGCCTGCTGGAACCCGCGTTCGGCTTCGAATACCCGCCGCCCATCACGTCGCTGCGCGAATCCCTCACCGTCCTGCGCGACGTCTTCGACGGCCGCCGCCCGGTGTTCGACGGGGAGACCCTCACCGCCTGCCCGCCCCTGCCCACGGCCGTGCCCGGCGGTGGCGGTGTCCCGATCGTCGTCGCCGCGATGGGCCGGCAGGTGCTGCGCGTGGCCGGGGAGCTCGCCGACGGCACCCTTCCGTTCCTGGCCGGCCCGCGCGCGCTCGCCGAGCACGTCGTGCCCACGCTCACCAAGGCCGCCGCCGACGCGGGGCGGCCCGAACCGCGGGTGATCGCGGCCGTCCCGGCGGTGGTGACCGACGACGCCGACACGGTCCGGCAGATCGCCGCGGTTCACCTGGGCTACTACGGTGACATCCCGTCTTACCGCCGCATCCTCGACGCCGAAGGCGCCACGCACGCGGCCGACCTCGCGCTGATCGGCGACGAGCGCACGGTCGAGGCGGGCCTGCGCCGGTATTTCGACGCGGGCGCCACGGAGATCGTCCTCATCCAGTCCGGCATGCGGTCACCGCGCGAACGGCTGCGCACCTGGCAGCTGGCGGGGTCGCTCACCGTCCGGCCGCAGCCGCGCTAAGGCAGCTCCAGGTGTTCGCGCAACGTCGTGCCGTCGTACTCCGTCCGGTAGACGCCGCGGTCCTGCAGCTCGGGCACCAGCCGGTCGACGATGTCGTCGAGCGCCGCCGGGACCAGGTGCGGGCTGATGTTGAACCCGTCCACCGCGCGAGTGCGCACGTACCGCGCCCATTCGTCGGCGACCTGCCCCGGCGTGCCCACGAAGCCGTGCTGACGCGGCTGGACTTCGAGGACCAGCTGGTGGATGGACAGGTTCTTCGCCTCCGCCAGCTCCCGCCACCGCTTGACCCGGTCGAGCTTCCCGGTCCGGTCGGCGATCGGGATCGTCCCGCGCGACGGGTCCAGTTCACCCTCGACGGGTTCGATGTCCGGTAGCGGGCCGTGGGGGTCGCAGGCCGACAGATCCGCGCCCCAGTACTGCTCCAGGAACGCCAGCGCGCGTTGCGGGGTGATCTGGCGGCGCCGGATGTCCTCCGCGCGCTCGGCCGCGTCGGCGGGGGTGTCGCCGAGGACGACGGTCGCGCCGGGCAGGATCCGGACGGCGTCGGCGGGACGGCCGTGGCGGGCCAGCCGGGCGCGCAGGTCCTCGGCGTAGGCCAGCGCCTTGTCGTAGGCGGTGTTGGCGGAAAAGACGACGTCCGCGTATTTGGCGGCCAGTTCGCGGCCGCCGGGGGAGTCGCCGGCCTGGAACAGCACCGGGCGGCCCTGCGGGCTCGGCGGCACGGTCGGGGCCGCCCGCAGGTTGACCAGGTCGGTGTGCCGGTCCACCAGACCCTCGCCGGTCCACAGTGCCAGCGCCGCTTCGACGAACTGTGAAGCCCGTTCGTAGCGGCGTTCGTGGGCGAGCCAGCCGCCGCGGCGGAAGTTGGCGCCGGTCCAGGCGTTGTCGGTGGTGACGATGTTCCAGCCCGCCCGGCCGCCGGACAGGAAGTCCAAAGAGGACAACCGGCGGGCGAGGTCGGCCGGGAAGTTGTAGGTGGTGTTCTGGGTGGCGACCAGCCCGATCCGGGTGGTCGCGGCGGCCAGCGCGCTCAGCTGGGTGATCGCGTCCGGGCGGCCGGCGACGTCGAGGGCGTGGACGCGGCCGCGGTTCTCCCGCACCCGCAGCCCTTCGCCGAGGAAGAACGCGTCGAACAGCCCGCGTTCGAGGGTCCGGGCCACCGACACGTACGTCTCGATCGCGGTGTGGTCGGCGTTCGACGGGTCGTCCCACAGGAACTGCGGGCCGACGCCGGTGTAGAACACGCCCAGGTGCAGCCGCGCGGTCATGCCGCACCCCCGGCCGCGAACCGGCTCACCGGGCGGGCGAGCCCGAGCGACCCGCGCAGGGTGGCGCCCGGCGCGGGCGGGACGAGCAGGCCTTCGGCGCGCAGGGCCGGCAGGACCTCGCCGGCCAGTACCGGCAGGTCGGTCGCCGGCTCGCCCGGGTGCAGCCGGACGCCGTCGACGCTGGTGGCCAGCCAGCCCAGCAGCTCGGTCAGGCCGGGCGCGGATCCGGTGTAGCGCAGCCGGTCCCGCCGCGGACCCCGCCCGGCCGGGGCGCGCTGGGCGTCGAGGACCACTTCGACCTCGGCGAAAACCAGGGCAGCTCCGGTGTCGCGAGCGCGCCGGGCGCGGCCGCGGACGTCGTCGAGCCCGGCACCACCCACGAGCGCGATGTCCGGACGGACGGCCTCGGCCAGTGCGTCGGACGCGAGCACCACCGGCCGGCCCTGCGGCGGCCGCGGGGTGATCAACGGCCCCATGACCGAGAACCGCGTCCCGGTGAAGCCGACGTGGTGAACCTTGTCCGGGTCGAGGTAGCGGCCGGTGGCGACGTCCTTGATCACGGCGTCGTCGTCCCACGAATCCCACAGCCGGCGCACGACTTCGACGACCTCGGCGGCTTCGTGGTGCACCGCGTCCGGGGTGAGCCGGGAGCCGCCGACGGTCGCCAGTGCCTCGGCCGAGCCGTCGGCGCCGACGACCCAGGCCGCGCGCCCGTGCGAAGCGTGGTCGAGACTGGCCAGCTGCGCGGCGAGGTGGAACGGCTCGGCCGTGGTGACGTTCGCGGCCGGGGCCAGCCCGAGCCGGTCGGTCAGCGTGGCGACGTAGGCCGCCCGGCTGGTGGCGTCCAGTCGCGGGCCGCCGAGCGGCGAGTCGTCGAAGGTGGCGAAGGTGAACCCGGCCCGTTCGGCGGTCGTGACGGTGCCCGCCAGCGCGCCGGGGGACAGCGCGCCGTCCAGCTCCACGGCGACGTGCAGGCTGCGAGAAGTCATGGCTCCACAGCTATCCGGTGCGCCGCCGTGGCGCACGCACGTTCAGGATGTGGACCGGCGCCCGGCCGAGGGGACCGGAAACGCTTGCGTGTCAAGGGTGTCTCGCCGCGGTGCCAGGGACTGGGACGCAGGTCCGCCCAGTGGGACGGGTCCCGGGGCATGGCTAGCGTCGCGTTCCGAAGAAGCAACCGCTCCCCGCTGGAGGCCGTCCGGTGTCCCCTTTCCCCCGTGCCCGCTACGCCGCGGCCCTGCTCGCCCTGCCCGTGCTGCTGACCGCCTGCTCCGCGGCGGGCGGTGAACCCGCGGCCGACGCGGGCCCGCCGAAGCCCGGCGGCACGCTGCGGCTCGGCATCTCGTCCGCGCCCGACTGCATCGACCCGCAGCAGGCCGCCACGAACGCGGCCATCAACGTCGCCCGTCAGCTGGTCGACTCGCTGACCGACCAGGACCCGACGACCGGCGAGATCAAGCCTTGGCTGGCCGAGAAGTGGGAGATCAACGCCGACTCCACGGTGTTCACCTTCCACCTGCGTTCCGGCGCGACGTTCTCCGACGGCAGCCCGGTCGACGCGGCCGCCGTGAAAACGAGCTTCGACGGCATCAAGGCCCTCGGCACCAAGGCCCAGCTCGGCTACGGCTACCTGGCCGCGTACCGGACTTCGGCGGTCGTCGACCCGCAGACCGTCCGCCTCGAGTTCTCCGCGCCCAGCGCGCAGTTCCTGCAGGCCAGCTCGACGGTCTCGCTCGGCGTCCTGGCGCCGGCGGCGTACCGGAACACGCCGGAACAGCGCTGCCAGGGCGCCGGCCTGACCGGCTCCGGGCCGTTCGCGTTCGAAAGCCTGAAGCAGAACCAGGAAATCGTGCTGGCCAAGCGGAAGGGCTACGCCTGGGGCTCGGCGCTGTTCAAGCACCGGGGCGAGGCCTACCTCGACAAGATCGACTACAAGATCGTGCCCGAGCCCGGCGTCCGCACCGGCAGCCTCGCCTCCGGCCAGCTCGACGCCGCCACCGACATCCAGCCGGTCGACGAGCCGCAGTTCACCGGCAACGGCTTCACCGAGAACATCCGGCCCAACCCCGGCGTGGTCTTCAACCTGCACGCCAACACCACCCGCGGCGTCCTCACCGACGAGAAGGTGCGCCAGGCCGTGCTCAAGGGCGTCGACCGCGCCGAGGTCGTGAACACCGTGCTGACGCCCAGCTACCAGGCCGCTACGAGCATCCTCGGCTCGGCGACGCCGCTGGCCAGTGACCTCTCGCGTCAGCTCGCGCACGACCAGAAGGGCGCGGCCGCGCTGCTGGACGGCGACGGCTGGGTGCCCGGCCCGGACGGCATCCGCGTCAAGAACGGGCAGCCGCTGAGCGCGTCGGTCGTGTTCTCCCCGGTGTTCAACCAGAACCGCAGCGTGCTGGAACTGATCCAGCAGCAGCTCCGCAAGATCGGCTTCGACCTGCGGATCGAACAGCACACGACGGCCGAGACCACGCAGATCCAGCTGAGCGGCGACTACGACTTCCTCTGGTACAACGTGACCCGCGCCGATCCGGACATCCTGCGCAGCCAGTTCTCGACCAAGGCCGGCAACCGCAGCAAGCTCGCGCCGGGCAACCCCCTGGACGGTGCCCTGGACGCCCAGTCGTCCACTGTGGACCTCGCCAAGCGCAAGCCGTCCGCCGACGAGGCGCAGAAGCTGATCGTCGACCACGCCTACGCGATCCCGGTGTTCGAGCTGACCCAGGTCGTCGCGCTGAGTTCGCAGGCGCACGCCGTCGACTTCGAGGCGTCGTCACGGCTGCAGCTGTTCGACGCGTGGCTGTCGTGAGGCGCTACCTCCTCCGCCGCGTCGGGCAGGCGGTGTTCGTGCTCTGGGCGGCGTTCACGCTGTCGTTCCTGATCCTCTACCTGTTGCCGGGTGACGCCGTTTCGGCGAAGCTAGCCGGCGGGGAGGCCGGGGCGTCGATGACGCCGGGGCAGGTCGCCGCGGCCCGCGCGGAGTACGGCTTCGACTCCCCGTTGCCCGTGCAGTACCTGAGGCGGCTGGTCTCGGCCCTGCACGGCGACTTCGGCCGCAGTGTCGCGACCGGCGACGACGCGACACACATGGTCGTCACGGCGTTGCCGCCGACGCTCGCGGTGACCGGGCTGGCGCTGGTGTTCGCGGTGCTGTTCGGCGGCGGCTCGGCGTTCCTCGGCACCTTCACGCGGTTCCGCTGGCTGCGCCAGGCCCTGCTGTCCCTGCCGTCGCTGGCCATCTCGCTGCCGCCGTTCTGGGTCGGCCTGCTGCTGATCCAGTTCTTTTCGTTCCGCCTGCGGCTGCTGCCCGCCCTGGGCACGCAGGGCTTTTCCACGGTGATCCTGCCCGCCGTCACGCTGGCCCTGCCGACGGGCGCGATCATCGGGCAGGTGCTGGCGAAGAGCCTGGCGACGCAGCAGGAGGAGCCGTACGCGGAGATCGCCGCCGCCAAGGGCGCGAGCCGCTGGCGCGTCCACTTCGGACACCTGCTGCGCAACGCCGCGGTGCCGGCGCTGACCGTCGCCGGGGTGGTGGCGGGCAACCTCGTCGCCGGTTCGGTGATCACCGAGACGGTGTTCTCGCGCGACGGCGTCGGCCGGATCACCGCGGCCGCCGTCACCGCGCAGGACGTCCCGGTGGTGCAGGCGGTGATCGTGCTGGCCGCGCTGGTGTTCGTGGTGCTCAACCTCGTCGTCGACCTGCTGTACCCGCTGCTCGACCCGCGCATCGCGCGGACGCCGGAGGTGGCCCGTGGTTGACCTCGCCACCCCCGCCCGCCAGGCGGTCCGCCGCCCCGGGCTCGTGGTCGCCGTCGCCGTGCTGGCGTTCGTGCTGCTCGCGGCCTTCGTACCGGGGCTGCTGACCGGCTACGACCCGATCGGCGGCGTCCCGGCCGAGCGGCTGCACGGCCCGTCGCCGCGGCACTTGTTCGGCACCGACGAGACCGGCCGCGACGTCTACGCCCGGGTGGTCCACGGCGCGTCGCTCTCGCTGCGGGCCACCGCGATCGCCGTGCTCGTGGCGCTCGTCGCGGGCTCGGCGCTCGGCCTGCTCGCCGGCTTCCGCGGCGGCTGGGCGGACACGGTGATCATGCGGGTCGTCGACGTCTTCCTGGCAATCCCGCCGATCCTGCTGTCGCTGGCCCTGGTCACCGCGCTGGGTTTCGGCACGACGAACGTCGCCGTCGCCGTCGGCATCGCGAACCTCGCGTCCTTCGCACGGGTGATGCGCGCGGAAGTGCTGCGCGTGCGCAACGGCGTGTTCGTCGAGGCGGCGCGGGCCTCCGGGGTGCGCTGGTCGGGCGTGCTGCTGCGGCACGTCCTGCCGAACGCGGCGGGCCCGGTGCTCGCGCTGGCGACACTCACCCTCGGCACGGCCGTGCTCGAGGTGTCCGCGCTGAGCTTCCTCGGCTTCGGCGCGACCCCGCCCACCCCGGAGTGGGGCGCGCTCGTCGCGGGCGGACGCAGTTTCCTGGCCACGGCCTGGTGGATGACGACGTTCCCGGGACTGACGGTGGCGGCGGTGGTCCTCGCCGCGAACCGGCTGTCGCGGGCACTGGACGGAGGCGGACGATGACCCTGCTGCGCATCTCGGACCTGGCCGTGTCGTACCGGTCGGTCCCGGCCGTGCGTGACGTCGGGTTCGACGTCGGCGTGGGCGAAGTGGTCGCCGTCGTCGGCGAATCGGGCTCGGGCAAGTCGACGACCGCGCACGCGGCGATCGGCCTGCTCCCGCGCGGCGGCCGCGTCGACGGCGGCTCGATCACGTTCGAGGGCCGGGACCTGCTTGCGCTGTCGTCCCGGCAATGGCGCTCGGTGCGCGGCCGCGAGATCGCGCTGGTGCCGCAGGACCCGGCGGTGTCGCTGAACCCGGTGCACCGGATCGGCGACCAGGTCGCGGAGGTGCTGAAGATCCACGGTCTCGCGGATCGGCGTTCGGCGTCGGTGCAGGCGATCGAGCTGCTGGAACGGGCGGGGGTACCCGATCCGTCGGTGCGGGCGCGCCAGTACCCGCACCAGCTGTCGGGCGGGTTGCGGCAGCGCGTGCTGATCGCGGCGGCACTGGCCGGGCGGCCGAAGCTGATCATCGCGGACGAGCCGACGTCGGCGCTGGACGTCACGGTGCAGCGCCGGATCCTCGACCACCTGACTTCCTTGGCTCGGGAATCGGGCACGGCGATCCTGCTGATCACGCACGACCTCGGCGTCGCGGCCGACCGGGCGTCGCGGATCGTGGTGCTCTCGCAGGGCTCGGTCGTCGAGGAGGGGCCGTCGGTGGTCAGCGCGCCGGTGCACCCGTACACGCGGCAGCTGGTCGCGGCGGCGCCGAGCCTGTCGGACGTCCGGCGGCCGCCCGCGCCGGCCGCCGAGCCGCTGGTCTCGGTGCGGGACCTGGCCAAGACCTTCGAGGGCGGGCTTCGCGCGGTCGACGGGGTTTCCTTCGACATCCCGCGCGGGCAGACCTTGGCACTGGTGGGCGAGTCGGGCTCGGGCAAGACGACTACGGCCCGCATGGTGCTGCGGCTCGAAACACCGACGGCGGGTTCGATTGCGTTCGACGGCCAGGACATCACGGGTTTGCGGGGCGACGAGCTGCGGCGGCTGCGGCGGCGGATGCAGATCGTGTACCAGAACCCGTACGCGTCGCTGAACCCGAAGTTCTCGATCGAGGACGTGGTGGCGGAGCCGTTGCGGGCGTTCCGGCTTCCGCGCACGCGGGTCCCGGAGCTGCTCGACCAGGTCGCCCTGCCCGCGTCGGTGGCGCGGCGGAAGCCGGCGGAACTGTCGGGCGGCCAGCGCCAGCGGGTGGCGATCGCCCGGGCGCTGGCGTTGCGCCCGGACCTGGTGGTGTGCGACGAACCGGTGTCGGCGCTGGACGTCTCGGTGCAGGCGCAGATCCTGGCGTTGCTGGCGGAACTGCAGTCCTCGCTGGGGCTGTCGTACCTGTTCATTTCGCACGACCTGGCGGTGGTCCGGCAGCTGGCGGACCAGGTGGGCGTGATGCGCGAAGGGGCGTTGGTGGAGCTCGGCCCGGCGGCGCGGGTCCTGGAGGAACCGGAGTCGGAGTACACGAAGGAACTGCTGGCGGCGATTCCCGGGCGCCGCGCGTTTTCCCGGCACGTGGATGCTTTTGCCGAGCCGTGACGCCATCGCCCGCGGACGAGAAGGGCATGAACCCGGCCTGAGCCGCTTCAGGCGGGGACCAGCGCGATCCGGCCGAACACGGCACCGGCGTCGAGCTGCCGGTGGGCGTCCACGGCCCGCCCCAGCGGCAGCACGTCGTGGACGACGGCGTCCACCTCGCCGCGGCCCACGGCCGCCAGCAGCCCGGCGGCCACGGTCCGGCGGTCCTCTGTGGGCACCGTGTCGGCACTGAAGGTCGCGAACGACAGCGACTTCCGGAACGCCGCGAACATCGCCGCGGCCAGCCCGGCCGGTGGCGGGCCCCCGACCGCGCCCACCGCGACCACGCGGCCGTCGGGGTTGAGCTTGGCGAAGAACGAGGGTAGTTCCTCCCCGGCGACGATGTCGATGACGACGTCGTGGCCGGTGGATCCCTCGCCGGTGCGGTCCAGCACCCGGGTGGCGCCCAGTGCGCGCAGGCGGGCGCCGCGCTCGGCCGACGACGTCGTGACCGCGACGGTGCCCGCCCCGCCGCGGGCCGCGGGCTGGACCGCCAGCACCCCGATGCCGCCGGCCGCGCCCCGGACGAGCACCGACTCGCCGGGCGCGAAGCGGGCGTGCCGGAGGCCGAAGTGGGCCACCACGCCGGAACCCGCGACGGTCACCGCGTCGACCGGCGACACGCCCGCCGGCAGCGGGACCAGTGCCGTGGCCGGCGCGAGCGCCTGCTCGGCGTACCCGCCGCCCACGCCGGTGGGGGCCCAGACGCGGCTGCCGGCCCACGACTCGTCGACGCCGGCGCCGAGCGCGGTGACGACCCCGGCCACCTCGCTGCCGGGGACGTGACCGGCCTCGAAGCCGTAGGCCGCGAGGGCGCCGCGGCGGATGAGGGCGTCGACGCCGCCGACGCCGATCGCCTCGGTGGTGATCACCACCTCCCCGGCGGCCGGCCGGGGGTCGGGAACGTCGACGACGGCCAGGCCGCCGGGCTCGCCGAAAGTCTGCACTGCCACTGCTTTCACGGTCAGCTCCCTGGGTTCGAGGCGGCCGCGACCGTACCGGACGCACCCGTCCGTTCCGGCTAAAGTGAGACGGTGACCGGCTCTTTGCCCCGGTTCCGGCGTTCGGACGCCCGGGACAACCGCGAACGGCTCCTCGATGCGGCCCGGGCCGTGTTCGCCGCAGCGGGCCTGACCGCGCCGATGCGGGAGATCGCCCGGCACGCCGGCGTCGGCCCGGCGACGCTCTACCGCCACTTCCCGACCAAAGAGCAGCTGTTCGCCGAGGCGTTCGCGGAGCGGCTGCACGCCTGCTACGCGGTTGTCGAAGACGGCCTCGCCGACGCGAACGCCGGGCGGGGCCTGCGCAGGGTGATCGAGCGGCTCGGTGAGCTGTACGCCCGGGACCGGGGGACGACCGCGGCGTTCGTGTCGGCGTTCCCCGGCGCACTGGACTTCACCGCGGATCGCGAGCGGGCGCTGAAGTCGCTCGCCGAGCTGGTGCGCCGGGCGAGGGAGGCGGGTCAGGTGCGTCCGGAGACGACGCTGGACGACGTCGTCCTGGTGCTGAGGGCGGCCGGCGGGATCCAGGCGGCCACCCCGGCGGCGCGGCTCGCGGCCGTCCGGCGGTTCACCACGATCGCGCTCAACGGGCTCCGGGCCGCCGCACCGCCCGACGAGGACTGACCCGCGCCCTCAAATGGGACACTGTCCCGTATGCTAACCGGGACAATGTCCCACTTGAGGAGTCGAGTCACCATGGCGATCACGTATGTACTGGTCCACGGCGCTTGGCACACCGGGCAGTGCTGGGCGCGGGTCGTGCCGCGGCTGGCCGCGAGCGGGCGGCCGGTGTTCACCCCGACGCTCACCGGTTACGGCGACACGAAGCACCTGCTGAACCCGGACGTCGGGCTCCGCACGCACACCGCCGACGTCGTGCGGCTGCTGGTCGAGGCGGACCTGCACGACGTCGTCCTGGTCGGGCACAGCTACGCGGGCCTGGTGATCTCCGCGGTGGCCAACGAGGTGCCGGAGCGCCTCGCGCGGCTGGTGTACCTCGACGCGATGGTGCCCGCCGACGGGGAGAACGGGTTCGACGTCATGCCGATCACCCGCAGCATGCTCGGGACCGGCTGGCGGGTCCCGCCGCTGCCCCAGCTGCCCGCACCCATCGGCCTCTTCGGGGTGACCGAGCCCGGGGACGTCGCGTGGCTGCGGACCATGCTGTCCGACCAGTCGATCCGGTGCCTCGAAGAGCCGGTCGCCCTGGACAACCCGGCCGCCGCCGCGATCCCGCACACGCACATCCACTGCACGGTGAAGCCGGCGGGGTTCGACCGGCGCCCGGTGCCGGCCGTGCAGCCGAACGGCGAGCCCGCGGACGTGCGCGAGCTCGCCGCCGGGCACGACTGCATGATCACCGCGCCCGCGGAGCTGGCCGGGCTGCTGCTGGACGCCGGCCACCCGGTGGGGGCCGGTAGCATGCGGTCGTGAGCGATTCCCGGACGGCGGCAGGAAAACCGCCGCAGCGCGCCGACGCGCGGCGCAACGCCGGGAACGTCCTGGAGGCCGCGGCCGCGGTGTTCGTGACGTCCGGCGTCGAAGCGCCGATCCGGGAGATCGCCGCCCGGGCCGGGGTGGGCACGGCGACCATCTACCGCCACTACCCGACCCGGGCCGACCTGATCCTCGCGGTGTACCGGCGGCAGGTCGAAGCCCTGGCCGAGGCCGGTCCCGCCCTGCTCGCCGGCGGACGGGGGCCGCACCAAGCCCTCGTCGAGTGGATCGACCGGTTCGTCGACTTCGTCATCACCAAGCAGGGGCTGGCGTCGGTGCTGCAGTCCGACGAAGCCTGCTACGACCCGCTCCACACCTACTTCCTCGAACGCCTCGGTCCCGTGTGCACGCAGCTGCTGGACGCGGCCGCGGCGGCCGGCGAGATCGTCCCAGGCCAGGACGCCTTCGAGCTGATGCGCGGCGTCGGCAGCCTCTGCGCCGGCGCGGGCACGGCGACGTACTACGACGCGCGGCACCTGGTGAAGCTCCTGGTCAACGGCCTGCGCCGGCCCTGACGCCGGTCACGTGCGCTGGAGCAGGAACCGCTGGTTGGCCGCCCCGGTCACGGTCCACTGCGAGATGCGCGCGCCGTCGGCGGTCGAGGCGCTCCAGACGTCCATCGCGAGTCCGCTCGCCCGGTTGACCAGGCTCACCACCCCGCCGCCCTGGTCGGTGACCTTCCACTGCTGGGTCGTCGCTCCGGTGTCGGGTTGCTGGGTGATGTCCGCACCGGTGGCGGTCGACGCGACCTGGAGGACCAGGCCGCTGCTGCGGGACCGGATGCGGTGGAAGCCGCCGTCGGAGGCGAGGAAGTCGAACTGCTGGTTGAGCCCGCCGGTGGCCTGCCACTGGATCAGCGTCGCCCCGGCAGTGGTCGAGCCGCCGTTGATGTCGGCCGATTTGCCGCTGTGCTGGGCGACGAGCCGGTAGTTCACCCCGGGCTCGACCACCGGTGGCGGCCCGCCGAGGGAAGTGGCGCGGTAGGTGTGGCCCGCTTGGCCCGCGAAGCGGACCAGGTCCGCCTCGACGGACACCGGCTGGACCGTGGCGCCGCTCGTGGTGTCGAGCACCTCGTAGGCCGCGGTGAACATCCGGCTGCGGACCTTGACGTCGCCGTCGCGGTCCGGCGTGATGGTGAGTTGGGTCGCCGCGCCGCCGCTCCAGGCCGCGCCGACCGTGTAGCCACCGCGGCCGCGCAGGCCGGTGACGCTGCCGGCCGGCCAGGCGGGCGGCAGCGCGGGCAGCAGGTGCAACTCGCCGTTGTGGCTGTGCAGCAGCAGTTCGGCGATGCCGGACGTCGCCCCGAAGTTGCCGTCGATCTGGAACGGCGGGTGCAGGTCGAACATGTTGGGTGCCAGCCGGTCGGTCCGCACGAGGAGCCGGAGCAGGTCGTGCGCCTTGGCGCCCTCTTCCATGCGTGCCCAGTAGTTGATCTTCCAGGCCAGCGACCAGCCGGTGCCGTCGTCACCGCGGAGTTCGAGGGTCCTGCGGGCCGCGGTGAACAGCTGGGGCGTGCCGCGCTTGCTGATCTGGTTGCTGGGGTACAGGCCGTACAGGTGCGAAATGTGCCGGTGGTTCTGCTCGGTCTCCACCCAGTCGTAGAGCCATTCCTGGATGTTGCCGCGCGAGCCGACCTTCATCGGCGCCAGCCGCTGCCGCGCCGCCTTGACCTGGTCGGCGAAGGCGGCGTCCACGCCCAGCACCTGGCACGCGCCCGCGCAGCCGTCGAACAGGTCGCGCAGGATCTGCATGTCCATCGTCGGCCCCGCGCACACGGAAGCGTTCGCGTGGTGGTTCAGCTCGGGGGAGTTCGCCGGGTTGGTGACCAGGTAGCCCAGCGAAGGTTCGGTCACCAGGGTGTCGAGGAAGAACTGGGCGGCGCCCTTCAGCAGCGGATAGCGGGCGCGCAGGAACTCGACGTCGCCGGTGAACCGGTAGTGGTCCCAGATCATGGTGGCGAGCCAGGCCCCGCCGGTCTGCCACATCCCGGCCTGCGCGAAGTCCACAATGGAGGATCCGCGCCAGCCGTCGGTGTTGTGGTGGGTGACCCAGCCCCGGGCCCCGTACTCCACCTGGGCGGTGCGCGCCCCGGTGACCGCGAGGTCGCCGATCATCGCGAACACCGGTTCGTAGCACTCGGCGAGGTTGGTGACGTCGGCCGGCCAGTAGTTCATCGGCAGGTTGGCGTTGAGGGTGTACTTCGATTCCCACGACGGGTTCAGCTGGTCGTTCCAGATCCCCTGCAGGTTGGCGGGCTGGGTGCCCGGCCGGGACGAGGAGATCAGCAGGTAGCGGCCGAACTGGAAGAGCAGGGCGGCGAACTGCGGGTCGTTGACGGTGTTGTGCTGGGCGATCCGGACGTCGGTCGGCTGGTCGGCCGCCGCGGTGCGGCCGAGGTCGAGGGTCGTGCGCCCGAACAGCTTCTGGTAGTCGGCGAGGTGCCGGCTGCGCAGGGAGTCGTAGGGGAGGGCCTGGGCGGCGGCCAGCCGGGAACGGGCGATGCCCTGGTAGTCCCCGTTCACCGTGCGGTAGTCGACGTAGCTGGTGCCGATCGAGATCAGCAGCGTCACGGCGTTGGCCCCGGACACCCGCAGCGTGCCGCCCGAACTGCTGGTGCTCCCGCCCTCGGCGGTCACGCCGGCGAGGGCGAGGAACCGGACCGAACCGGCGATGCCCCGGCTGTCCCCGGAGATGCCGTCCAGCGCGATCGTGGCGCCGTTCGGGCTCGAGGTCGTCGCCCGCTGCGGGGTGCCCAGCGACGCCGAGAACGAGATCGAGCCCGGCGTCTCGGCCGTCAACCGCATGACGATCACCTGGTCCACGGCACTGGCGAACACTTCCCGCCGGTACCGCACGTTGTTCACGACGTAGGTGACGACCGTCGTGGCGGTGGTCAGGTCGAGCCAGCGCTGGTACGAAGAGGCGCTGCCGCCGGGGAGCGCGAGGCTGAGGGTGCCGACGGGCTGGTACGGCTGCTGGGCGGCCGGGGTGCCGAGCATCTTCTGGTCGATCAGGGACTGCGCCTGCGTCCACTGGTTGGCGAACACCAGTTGCCGAATCTGCGACAGCGCCCCCGCGCCCTGGGTGTTGCTGTAGTCGTGGGGGCCGCCCGCCCAGACCGTGTCCTCGTTGAGCTGCAGGCGTTCGGTGTCGGTGTTGCCGGACACCATGGCGCCCAGCCTGCCGTTGCCGATCGGCAGCGCGCGCAGCCACTCGGTGCCGGCCGGCTTGTCGTACCACAGAGCCAGGTCGTTCACCGCCCGGACGTCCGCGGGCGCGGCCGAGCCGGTCCGGGCGGTGGCCGTCCACGCGATCGGCACCAGCGCGGCACCCAGCCGCATCGCCTGCCTGCGGGTCAGGTCGGGCATCGTCGTTCTCCGATCCTCAGGCGCGCTGGAGCTGGAACCGCTGGTTGGTGCCGCCGGAGGCGGCGTACTGCGAAATCCGGGCACCGTCGGCGGTCGAGGCACCCCAGACGTCCATGGCGAGCCCGCTGGCCCGGTTGACGAAGCTGACCGCGCCGCCGCCCTGGTCGGTGACCTTCCACTGCTGTGTCGTCGCGTCGGTGTCGGGCTGCTGGGTGATGTCCGCGCCGGCGGCGGAGCTCGCGACCTGCAGGACGAGGCCACTGTGCCGGGCGCGGATCCGGTAGTAGCCGTCGGCGGAGGCCAGGAAGTCGAACTGCTGGTTCGCCGCGTTGTGCGGCGACCACTGGATCAGCGTGGCTCCGGCGGCGGTGGACGCCCCGTTGATGTCCGCCGACTTGCCGCTGTGCGCGGCGACGAGCGAGTAGTTCACGCCGACCTGCACCGGCGACGTGGGCGGGTTCGGGTCGCTGTCGCCGAACTGGCTGAAGAACTTCCAGATCTCGGCCTTGTCCCAGCTCCTGGCGCCGCTTTCGCAGCCGGTGCAGCCGTCCACCGGGCCCTGCTGGTGGCCGCCGTCGAACGGGGCCCAGACCACCGGGTACCCGGTCCGGCAGCCCGAATAGACGGTCAGGTAGTGGGTTTTGCTGCCCGCGGCGGGTTCCGGGGCGTTCTGCGGGGTGCAGCCGTTGTTCCGGACGAACGTGTCCCGCAGGCCCCGGCCGGCGCCGATGTTGTCCGACACCCCGTGGATGCCCATGTACGCGATGGGCTGGGTGCCGCCGCTGCAGCCGCTGATCGCGCCGGGGGCGGCGATGGCCACGACCGCGCGGAAGACCGTCGCCCGGGCGCACGCGAGTGCGTAGCTCATCGCGCCGCCGTAGCTGAATCCGACGGAGAACAGCTGCGTCGTGTCGACGCAGAGGTCGTTCTCGATCAGCCGGACCATGTCGTCGGTGAAGGTGACGTCCTCGCCGCCGGAATTGCCCCAGCCGTTGTTGAGACCTTGGGGCGCCACGAAGATCGTGGAGTTGCCCGACTGCGACTGCATGCCGTAGTAGGCCCAGGCGTAGCCGTCGCTGCCGCCCGAGGAAACCTGTTCGGCGGTGCCGCCCAGCCAGTGGAAGCCGAACGCGAGCCGGTGCGGAGTGGCGTTGTCGTACGTGTCGGGGATCTTCAGGATGAAGCTGCGGCTCTTGCCGTTGCTCTGGATCGTCCGTTTGCCGCTGGTGAGCGTCGGATTCTTGCCACAGCCGGCACTCGGCGTGCCCGCCTGGGCCGTCGTGGCCGCGGCGGCGCCCGGGGGAGTGCCGCCCACGGCGAGCACGAGCAGCGCGGCGGTCACCAAAGTCCGGAACGGCGATCTGAGCCTGGGCATGCGAAACCCCTTCGGCCGACGGGAAAATCCTCGGGCCCTCGGCGCGAGAAGTCTGCTCAAGGGTATTTGCGTTGTAGCACAGATTTCGAATGGTCGTCCAGCCGGAAATGAAAGTTTCAGTTCTGCCGCCGACGCCGGAAAGGGAGCCGGGGATTCCGGGAAACGATTCCCGGCCGGTGCTTCACGCGGTGGTGGAGGTAGCCGGCCCGCGGGCCGGCGGGCCGCGTTGCGACGAGTTCGAGCTCCGCCCGCCGTTCCCGCTGCGGGAAGAACGGGATGCCCGTCTGCCGTCCGGTCCCCAGGGCCGTGACAAGAATGGTTGTTAGCGTTAACATGCTCCCGCCCTCTGTCCACTGACGAACGGAGAACCCCGGTGACCTCACCCTTCAGCCGGCGGCGACTGCTGCAAGCCGCCGGCGCCACCGCCATCGCCTCCGCGGCCGGATCCGCCGTCGGCTGGGCACCCGCCGCTTCGGCGGCCACCGCGGCCGCCGGGCCGGTCCGCCCGGACGCCGGGGTGTCCGCGTTCCCGTTCGACCTCGGCCAGGTTCGGCTGACCGCGAGCCGGTGGCTGGACAACCAGAACCGGACGCAGAACTACCTGCGGTTCGTCGACGTCAACCGGCTGCTCTACGTCTTCCGGGCCAACCACCGGCTCTCCACCGCCGGTGCGGCCGCCAACGGGGGCTGGGACGCGCCGAGCTTCCCGTTCCGCAGCCACGTGCAGGGACACTTCCTGACGGCGTGGGCGCAGCTGTGGGCCGTCGCCGGGGACACCTCGTGCCGGGACAAGGCCACGTCCATGGTGGCCGAGCTGGCCAAGTGCCAAGCGAACAACGGCGCCGCCGGGTTCTCCGCCGGATACCTGTCCGGCTTCCCCGAGTCCGATTTCGACAACCTCGAAGCCGGGCGGCTGACGAACGGCAACGTGCCCTACTACTGCATCCACAAGACCATGGCCGGCCTGCTCGACGTGTGGCGGTACATCGGCAGCACCCAGGCCCGCGACGTGCTGCTCAACCTCGCGGGGTGGGTCGATCGGCGGACCGCCCGGCTCAGCACCGCGCAGATGCAGTCGGTGCTGAACACCGAGTTCGGCGGCATGAACGACGTGCTGGCCGAGCTCTACCAGTACACCGGAGACGCGCGGTGGCTGACCGCCGCGCAGCGGTTCGACCACGCCGCCGTGTTCGACCCGCTGGCGGCGAACCGGGATCAGCTCAACGGGCTGCACGCCAACACGCAGGTCCCCAAGTGGATCGGCGCGGCGCGCGAGTACAAGGCCACGGGCACCACCCGGTACCGGGACATCGCGACCAACGCGTGGAACATCACCGTCGGCGCGCACACCTACGCCATCGGCGGCAACAGCCAGGCCGAGCACTTCCGCGCGCCCAACGCCATCGCCGGCTACCTCAACCAGGACACCTGCGAGAGCTGCAACACCTACAACATGCTCAAGCTGACCCGGGAACTGATCGCGCTGTACCCGGACCGCGCCGACCTCGCCGACTATTACGAACGCGCCCTGCTCAACCAGATGATCGGCCAGCAGAACCCGGCCGACAGCCACGGGCACATCACGTACTTCAGCTCGCTCAACCCGGGCGGCCGCCGCGGCCTCGGCCCGGCCTGGGGCGGCGGCACGTGGAGCACCGACTACAACTCGTTCTGGTGCTGCCAGGGAACCGGGCTGGAAACCCAGACGAAGCTGGCCGACTCGATCTACTTCTACGCGGACACGACGCTGATCGTGAACCAGTTCCTGCCCTCGGTGCTCACCTGGACCCAGCGCGGCATCACGGTCACCCAGACCACCTCGTTCCCGGCGAGCGACACCAGCACGCTGACCGTGACCGGGAGCGTGAGCGGGACCTGGGCCATGCGCATCCGCATCCCCGGCTGGGCCACCGGGGCGACCATCAGCGTCAACGGTGTCGCGCAGAACGTGACCACCACCCCCGGCAGCTACGCCACCTTGTCCCGGTCCTGGGCCTCCGGCGACACGGTCACCGTCCGCCTGCCGATGAAGGTCGCCCTGAAGGCGGCCAACGACAACGCGAACGTCGCGGCGGTCACCTACGGCCCGGTGGTCCTGGCCGGCAACTACGGCACCAGCACGCTCAGCGCGCTGCCGTCCCTGAACGCGGGCTCGGTCACCCGGACCAGCAGCAGTGCACTCACCTTCAGCGCCACCGCGAACGGCTCCGCCGTCAACCTGGTGCCCTTCTACGACGCCCAGGGCTTCAACTACACCGTGTACTGGAACACCGGGGGAGCCGGCGCGACGACCTACCGGCTGGTCAACGCGGGCAGCGGGCTGGTGCTGGGCGTCGAGAACATGTCCACCGCCGACGGCGGCCGCGCGCTGCAGTGGTCGGACAGCGGCACCGCGGACCACAACTGGGAGATGATCACCGACGGCAGCGCCGTCCGGTTCCGGAACGCGAACAGCGGCAAGGTGCTGGGCGTCCTGGACATGTCGACGGCCGACAACGCTCGCGTCCTGCAGTGGTCGGACAACGGCACCGCTGATCACCGGTGGACGCTGATCGACCAGGGTGACGGGACGTCGAAGATCCGGAACGTCAACAGCGGGAAGCTGCTGACCATCGAGAACGGTTCCACCTCGGCCGGGGCTTATGCGGTGCAGGGCCCGGACAACGGCGCCGCGGCCAATCGGTGGCGGCTGGTGCGGAACGGCTGACGGGATGGGTGCTCCGCCACCCCGAAGCCTGATCGTGACTTACCGCCACGCGGCACCCGGTGCCGCGTGGCGGTCAGCCCGCGTCGTTGTCGGCGTACTTGATCGTGATGTTCTTGAAGCCCAGTGACTGCAGCAGCCCGGTCAGCATGGTCCGGGTGTTGCGCTCGGCGTCGGCCACCAGTGTGCTCTTGGCGGCCGCCGCCTGGATCTGCTTCTGGGCCAGCTCGTACAACGCCTGCTGGGAATTGGGGTTTCCGCCGAGGAACTCGTTGATGCGGGTGAAGAGGCCCTGCTGCTGGGCGTACACGTGGGACTCGTGGACGTCCAGCGTTGCCGGCTCCAGCTGGGCGTGTCCCAGCGTGATCGTGGCGGACTGGCGGTCGTCGGAGACCTGGACCGCGTTGCCCTTCAACCGCGAGAAGTCCACGTACGCGTTGTCCGTGCCCACTCCGATGAACAACGTGTCGCTGCCCACCAGGAAACTCGGGAGGACCGAGCTGGTGCTGATGTCGACGACCACCTGGAACGAACCACTCGCCGCCTCGTAGCGGGAGAGCTCGACGATCGACTGCAGCAGAACCGGACCGGAGTGCTCCTCGGTCCGCTCCGCGAACGGGTTGCGCATTTGGGGTAACAGGTGAACCGCCGATGCGACGAGTACCGCGGCGACCAGAACCACCACAGCCACAGCCAAAGCGACCAGCCGCTTGCCCCAAGCACCCATACCGGGAGGAATACCCATCCGGCCGCCGGGCCAATCGACCGGTAGCGTGTGCCCGGATTCCGGCGAGGGGAGACGGTGTGCGCAAGTCGTGGTGGCTGTGGATCCTGCTGGCCGTCCTCGCCGTCCTGGTGCTCGGCCTGATCTTCGGCAGCGGTTACCGCAAGGGCACCAAGCTCGGCTCGCCGGCGGTGCCCGTGGTGGCGTGGAGCGCGGGCCGGACGGCCTAGCCCCGGGTCCGCCGCTTGGTTCCGGCCGCCACCGGCACGTCCCGGTAGCGCAGGATTCCCGCCACGCCCAGCAAGAACGTCGCGCAGACCGGGGCCGGGTCCGTGAGGCAGCCCGCGGCCATGGCGCCGTCGCGGAGCATGACGAAGTGCCGGGCCGCCGGTTCGGGGGCGGTCTCTCCCGTGTCGGCGAGCAGTTCCGTGACGGTGTCCAGGAACCACTGCCGGTGCGCGAGGACGGCCTGGTGGACCGGGTGGGCGGGGTCGGGGTATTCGGCGGCGGCGTTGAGGAACGCGCAGCCCCGGAACCCGGGTGCCCGGATGCCGTCGGCGATCGTCGCGGCCACCGCTTGGACGACGTCTTCGGGCGAGGCGCCGGGCGTCGCCGTGCGCGCCGCCGCCACCTGGGCCCGGATGGCCTTGTCCACTTCGGTCAGGTACGCGACCAGCAGGTCGTCCTTGCCGGGGAAGTGCCGGTAGAGCGTCGCGCGGGTGACGCCCGCGTCGGCGATGACCCGGTCGATGCCGACCGAATGCAGGCCCTCGGTGTAGAACAGCCGGCTGGCCGAGGCCAGCAGCCGTGCGCGCGCTTCGGACACCCGCCCTTCACCTCCCGGTTCGCTGAACCCAGCCTAGCAGATAGAACGGTCGGTCTTGACGGCGGCGGACGGCTGGTGTCATAGTCGCCAACGAGACAGATCGTTCTATCTACTAGGAGAGTGCATGGCTACCACCACCGCTCCGGACGCCGGCCTCGCGCAGACCCTGCGGCGGCTCTACTTCGTCCGGTTCGCGTTCGCCCTCGTCTGGGCGGGCCTGCTCTTCGCGACGGCGTCGAGCCTCGGCCCGGTCAGCATCGCGTTGCTGGTGCTGTACCCGTTGTTCGACGTCGCCGCGGCCGGGTTCGACGCGCGTTCGGCCCGGGCGGGCAAGCCGATCGCGGCGCTCTACGTGAACGTCGCGATCAGCCTGCTCGCCGCCGCCGGCCTGGCCGTCGCCGCCTCGTCCGGGATCCCGGACGTCCTGCGCGTGTGGGGCGGCTGGGCGATCGTGGCCGGTCTGGTCCAGCTCGTCGTCGGCGTCACCCGGCGCGGGCTCGGCGGCCAGTGGCCGATGATCCTCAGCGGTGCGATCTCCGTCGTGGCCGGTGCTTCGTTCGTCCTCCGGGCCACAATGGACGGTGCCACGCTGAGGGCACTGGCCGGTTACGCCACGCTGGGCGGCGTCTTCTTCCTCGTCTCCGCGCTGCGGCTGGGCCGGGGCCGCACGGCTCAGGAGCAGTAGGTCCCGTTGAGCGCCGGCTGCAGGAACGGGGGCGTGCCACCGCTGTAGTTCGCGTTGTAGCCGAGCGTGGCCGTCGCGTTCGTGCCCAGATTGCCGTTCCACGACGTGTTCTCGACCTTGACGACGTCGCCGGTGTCGCTCCAGGTCCCGGCCCAGCCCTGGCTGACGGTCACGCCGGGTGCGGAGAACGTCAGCGTCCAGCCGGTGATGGCCGCGCCGCGGTTCTCGATGACGATCTCGCCGGTGTAGCCGGTCGGCCAGCTGCTGACCACCCGGTGGGTGACCTTGCAGCCGCCGGTCGGCTGCGGGGTCGTGGTGGTCGGGGAAGTGGGCGTGGTCGGCGTGGTGGGTGTCGTCGGCGTTGTCGGTGTGGTCGGCGTCGTCGGGGTGGTGGTCTGGATCGGCCCGGCCGCGATGGCGAGGTCGTAGGCCCGCTGGGGCACGAACTGGCCGGCCGTGGCGATGCAGCCGTCCGCCTCGCCCGGCGGCTTGATCCACAGGAACGCGTCGATCTGGCCGTCGCCGGTCTGGTTGGTGCTCGGCGTCCCGATCGCGCGCCCGCCCGGGTCGCACCACTCGCTGCCCTGCGGCCCGTTGCCGTTGCGGCTCGTGTCCACCACGGCCTTCAGCCGCGAGTCGCCGAGCTGGCCGAGGATCGCCTTGTCGTAGGCCACTTCGTCGGAGGTCGCGCGGTAGTTGGACACGTTGGTCGAGATGCCGTCGGCGCTGTTGGAGATGTCGGCGGCCCGCAGCCGCGTCGCGGCGTCACCGGGGGAAAGCCAGGCGGAGTGCCCGATGTCGAAGTACACCTTCGCCTGCGACGAGCCGGCTTTCAGCTTCTTCCCGGCGTACGCCATCGACGCCGTGGTCTGGCGCTGCTGGTCGCTGTTCTGGCAGTTCGTCATCTGCGGGAGCACGTCGGGCTCGAGCACGATGGCGGCGGGACGGCCCGCCAGCCCGGCTGCCACCTGGTCGATCCAGGCCCGGTAGGCGTCGTGGGACGGTGCGCCACCGCCGCTCGCGCCGCCGCAGTCGCGGTTGGGGATGTCGTAGACGACCATGATCGGGATCTTGCCCGCGGCGGCCGCCGCGCTGGTGTAGGCGTCCACCTCACCGCGCACGGTGGACGTGTTCGTGGTGGTGAACCACCGCGCCTGCGGTACCGAGGCGATGCGGTCGCGGATGACCGCGGCGCGCGAGTCGCCGGGGTTCGCCGCGACCCACTTGGCCGCGTTGGTGCCCGGGTCGACGTAGTACGCCGAGGCGGCGGCCTGTGCGCCGGCCCCCGTCGTCGTGGCGACCACGGCGGTCACGGCCACCGCGGCGAGTCCGCCGGCTGCCACTGTCCTGCTTCCCATGCACCTTCTCCTTCGAACGGCGGGGTAGCGCCGGAACCGGCCACTGGGAGCGCTCCCAGCAATCGGAGACTGTAGCCGGGGGAGGCGGCCCGGGAAAGGGGGCCGCGGTGTCGTTCTCGCTCGCCGGCGCGAAAATTACATTTTCGCGAAGCGCCGGTGCGAGCCTCGCGACGGCCCGCTGAACTGCGGTGATTGCCGTCCGAGGTGGCGGTGACCGCGGTGTTTCGTAAACTGCGCGGGGGTCCGGTGCCGATGGTTGTTCGGCGGCAGGGTGGCTGTTAGCGTTAACGCCCAGCGTGTTCGCCATCGACGAAGATGGGGTTCTCATGGCGGTTTCCCCCTTCGCTGATCGACCGATTGTTTCGCCGGCTGGCCCGAGAGTTTCGCCGGGCGCCGCCTTCGTTCGGAAGTGAGGACTACCATGCTCCGGAGCGCGAGAATCGCGGCAGCGGCGGTGACCGCGGTCGTGTTGGCCGTGGCCGGCGGCGTCGTCGCCGCGGCGCCGGCCCAGGCCGCCACCTCGATCACCGTCAACGGCGGTTCGGGCGGCCGCACGTTCGACGGCGTCGGCGCGGTCAGCGGCGGCGGGGGCAACACCCGCCTGCTGATCGACTACCCCGAGCCGCAGCGCGGCCAGATCCTCGACTACCTGTTCAAGCCCGGCTACGGCGCCGCCCTGCAGATCCTCAAGGTCGAAATGGGCGGGGACACCAACTCCACCAGCGGCGCGGAGCCCAGCCACGCCCACTTCCGCGGCGATCTGGACTGCAACCGCGGGTACGAGTGGTGGCTCATGGAACAGGCGAAGGCGCGCAACCCCGGCATCAAGCTCGTGGGCCTGCCCTGGGGCGCCCCGGGCTGGATCGGCAACGGCACCTTCTTCTCCAACGACCTGACGGACTACTACCTGTCGTGGCTGGGGTGCGCCAAGCAGCACGGGCTGACCATCGACTACCTCACGAGCGTCCAGAACGAGAAGCAGTGGAGCGCCGACTGGACGGTCACCCTCCGCAACGCGCTCAACGCCAACGGGTACAGTGCCGTCAAGATCATCTCCGGTGACTCGTGGCCGGGCGACTGGGGCCCCGCGAGCGCGATCTCGACCAACACGGCCTACCGCAACGCGACCGACGTGCTGAGTGCCCACTACACCTGCGGCTACCTCAGCGCGCAGACCTCCTGCAGCGTCCCGGCGAACGTCACGAACACCGGCAAGACGTTGTGGTCCAGCGAAAACGGCTCCCAGGACTACAACGACGGCGCCAAGCCGCTGGCCCGCGGGATCAACCGCGTCTACCTCGACGGCAAGATGACCGCCTACCTCAACTGGGACCTGATCGCCGCCGTCACGCCGAACATCCCGTGGCCGACCGTGGGGCTGATCCTCGCCAACCAGCCGTGGTCCGGCTACTACTCGGTCGGCAAGGACGCGTGGGCGCTGGCGCACACGACGCAGTTCACCGCGCCCGGCTGGAAGTACCTCGACGCCTCCAGTGGCTACCTCGGCGGGAACCGCAACAACGGCAGCTACGTCTCGCTCAAGTCGCCCAACAACACCGACTACAGCACGATCATCGAAACGATGGACGCCACGTCGGCCCAGACGCTGAACCTGAACGTCACCGGCGGGCTGTCCACCGGCCAGGTGCACGTGTGGTCGACCAACCTCAACTCGAACAACACAGGCGACCACTTCGTCCACAGCACCGACATCACCCCGTCCGGCGGGGCCTTCTCCCTGACCGTCCAGCCCGGCTACCTCTACTCCATCACGACCACCACCGGGCAGGGCAAGGGCACGGCGACCAGCCCGCCGCAGGGTTCGCTCAACCTGCCCTACAGCGATGACTTCGAGGCATACGCGAAGGGCAAGGAAGCCAAGTACCTGATGGACATGGAGGGCGCCTTCGAAACCTCCGCCTGTGGCGCCGGCCGCGCGGGCACCTGCGTCCGCCAGTCCGCGACGCAGAAGACGATCCCCTGGAAGAAGTTCGTCGACCCCTACGCGCTGCTGGGCAACGTGGCCTGGAGCAACTACACGCTGAGCACGGACGTGCTGCTGGAGAAGTCCGGGTACGTCGAACTGCTCGGCCGGGCCGGCTCGCAGGACACGGGCAACCAGGGTGCGCTGAACGCGTACTACCTGCGGGTGAGCGACAACGGCGCCTGGTCCATCCGGCGCAACAACACCAGCCAGCAGAACACGACCCTGCGCACCGGCACGACGACCGCGCTCGGCACCGGCAGCTGGCACAAGCTGTCACTGGGCTTCTCCGGCAGCACCATCACCGCCTCCGTCGACGGCACGGTGCTCGGCACGGTCACCGACAGCACCTTCCCGGCCGGCCAGGTCGGCATCGGCACGAGCGTGGGGGAGACCGCGCAGTTCGACAACCTCTCCGTCGCCGGCTCGGGTGGCGGGTCGACCTCCGTGCTGCGCAACACCGCCGCCGGCCGCTGCCTCGACGTCCCGGGCGTGTCGCAGACCAACGGCACCCAGGTGACGCTGTGGGACTGCAACGGTGGCAGCAACCAGCAGTGGACCCTCACCTCCGGCAAGCAGCTCCAGGTGTACGGCAGCAAGTGCCTCGACGCCGAGGGCTCCGGGACGACGTCGGGAACCCGGGCGATCATCTGGGACTGCACGGGCGGCACCAACCAGCAGTGGAACGCCGCCGCCGACGGCACGATCACCGGTGTCCAATCGGGACTGTGCCTCACCCCGAGCGGGAACGGCACCGCGAACAGCACGCCGGTGACCCTGCAGACCTGTACCGGCGGCAACGCCCAGAAGTGGACGCGGAGCTAGCCGCATTCGAAGCGGACGAAGGAGTTCGTCGATGAAGGCACGCTGGAGAAGGGTGTGGCCGGCCGTGGTGATCGCCGCGGGCGCGCTGACCGGCACGGCGACGACGTCCCAGGCGGCCACCGAGGGGCCGTGTGACATCTACGCGGCCGGCGGCACGCCGTGCGTCGCCGCGCACTCGACCACCCGGGCGCTGTACGGCGCGTACAACGGCTCGCTCTACCAAGTGCGGCGCGCGTCGGACAACACCACGCGGGACATCGGGGTCCTGAGCGCCGGCGGTGTCGCGAACGCCGCGGCCCAGGATTCGTTCTGCGCGGGAACCACGTGCCTGATCACGGTCATCTACGACCAGTCCGGCCGCGGCAACCACCTGACCCAGGCTCCGCCGGGTGGCTTCTCCGGCCCGGCGCCCGGCGGGTACGACAACCTGGCCAGCGCGACGGCCGCCCCGACCACCGTCGGCGGCCAGAAGGCGTACGGCGTGTTCGTGGCGCCGGGCACCGGCTACCGCAACAACAACACCAACGGCGTCGCGACGGGTGACCAGCCGGAGGGCATGTACGCGATCTTCGACGGGACGCACTACAACGGCGGCTGCTGCTTCGACTACGGCAACGCCGAGCGCAACAGCCGGGACAACGGCAACGGCACGATGGAAGCCATCTACTTCGGCAACATCAAGGTCTGGGGCTACGGCGCCGGCAACGGCCCGTGGATCATGGCCGACCTGGAGAACGGTCTGTTCTCCGGGGTCAACCAGCGCTACAACGCCAACGACCCGAGCATCAGCCACCGGTACCTGACCGCGATCATCAAGGGCGGCCCGAACCGGTGGGCCATCCGCGGCGGCAACGCCCAGTCCGGCGGCGTGTCCACCTTCTACGACGGCGTGCGCCCGAACGTCGCGGGCTACAACCCGATGCGCAAGGAAGGCGCCATCATCCTCGGCACCGGCGGGGACAACAGCATCGGATCCGCCGGCACCTTCTACGAAGGGGTCATGACGTCCGGTTATCCCTCGGACGCCACCGAGAACGCCGTCCAGGCCAACATCGTCGCGGCCGGGTACGGCACCGGCGGCAGCAACACCGGAACCGGGCCGCTGCACGCGGTCGGTGCGGGCAAGTGCCTGGCCGCCCCGAACTCCACCCAGGGCACGCAGCTGCAGATCGCCGGCTGCAGCGGTCAGGCCAACCAGACCTGGACACGCACGACGGACGGCAGGCTGACGGCGACGCTCGGCGGCGCGACGATGTGCCTCGACGCCTCCGGCCAGGGCACGAGCGCGGGCACGAAGGTGGTGACCTGGCCCTGCAACGGCCAGGGCAACCAGCAGTGGACCGTCAACTCCAACGGCACGGTCACCGGTGGCCAGTCCGGACTGTGCCTGGACGTCACCGGCGCCTCCACCGCCGACGGCGCACCCGTCGAGCTGTGGACCTGCAACGGCGGCAGCAACCAGCAGTGGACGTTGGGCTGACCCGTCCCGAGACCGAAACGAGGACAGCGATGATCACCGGCTCACCCCCGCGGCGGCCGCTCCGGACCGCCGTCACCGTCCTCGCGGCCGCCGGGCTCGCGGCGACCGCCCTGGTGCTCTCGCCCGGCGTCGCCGGGGCGGCGAGCACGCTCGGGGCCGCGGCGGCGCAGACCGGACGGTACTTCGGCGCCGCGATCTCGACGAGCCACCTCGGCGAGGCGGCCTACGTCAACACGTGGACGTCGGAGTTCAACGGCGTCACCCCGGAAAACGAGATGAAGTGGGCCACGGTCGAGCCGAACCGCAACCAGTTCAACTTCGGGCCCGCGGACCAGATCGTCAGCCAGGCCAGGAGCAAGGGGATGAAGATCCGCGGGCACACGCTGGTGTGGTACCAGCAGCTGGCCCCGTGGGTCGGCGGGCTGGACGCGAACAACCTGCGCTCGGCGATGCTGAACCACATCGCCCAGGTGGCCGGCCACTGGAAGGGCCAGGTCATCGCGTGGGACGTGGTCAACGAGGCGTTCGAGGAGAACGGCACCCGGCGGCAGGCGACCTTCCAGCAGAAGCTCGGTGACGGCTACATCGAGGACGCCTTCCGCGCGGCCCGCACGGCGGACCCGAACGCCAAGCTCTGCTACAACGACTACAACACCGACGGCATCAACGCGAAGAGCACCGGGATCTACAACATGGTCCGGGACTTCAAGAGCCGGGGCGTGCCGATCGACTGCGTGGGCTTCCAGAGCCACCTCTCCTCGAACTCGAACCTGAGCAGCTACCAGGCCAACCTCCAGCGCTTCGCCGACCTCGGCGTCGACGTCCAGATCACCGAGCTGGACGTCGGCGGCTCGGGGACCGGCCAGGCGAACGTGTACCGGCAGGTGACCCAGGCGTGCCGGGCGGTGACCCGGTGCACCGGCATCACGGTCTGGGGCGTCACGGACAAGTATTCGTGGCGCTCGGGCGACACCCCGCTGCTGTTCGACGGCAACTACGGCAAGAAGCAGGCTTACACCGCCGTCCTCGACGCGCTCGGCGGCGACGACCCGGATCCCGGCGGGAGCACCGGCCCGGTGCGCGCCACGGCGTCGAACCGGTGCCTCGACGTCCCCGGCTCGGCGGGCTCGGCCGGCACCCAGGTGCAGATCTGGGACTGCCACAGCGGCGCGAACCAGCAGTGGACCCGCGGCAGCGCGGGGGAGCTGAGCGTCTACTCCGGTGCGGGGAAGCGGTGCCTGGGCACCGCGGGCGGCGGAACCGCCGCAGGTACGGCGGCGGTGATCGCGGACTGCACCGGCGGGGCCGGGCAGAAGTGGACGTTCACCGGCAGCGGCACGGTCTCCCACGGCCAGTCGGGGCTGTGCCTGGACGTGTCCGGCGCCGCGACCGCCAACGGCACCAAGGTGATCATCTGGACCTGCACCGGCGGAGCCAACCAGCGGTGGACCGGACCGTCCGCGCCGAGCGGCGGCACCCTGCCGGCCCGCTACTCGTGGAGCTCCAGCGGTGCGCTGATCGCCCCGAAGTCCGACGCGACGCACGACATCGCCGGCATCAAGGACCCGTCGGTGGTCTACGCCGACGGGAAGTACCACGTGTTCGCCAGCACGGCGAACGCGGCCGGGTACAACCTGGTGTACCTGAGCTTCACGGACTGGGTGCAGGCCGGCTCGGCCGCCCAGTACTACCTGGACCAGTCGGGGATCGGCACCGGGTACCGCGCGGCGCCCGAGGTGTTCTACTTCGCGCCGCAGAAGCTGTGGTACCTGGTCTACCAGGACGGCAACGCGGCCTATTCGACCAACCCGGACATCGGCAACCCGAGCGGCTGGAGCGCCCCGAAGCACTTCTACCCGTCGATGCCGGCGATCATCCAGCAGAACATCGGCAGCGGCTACTGGGTGGACATGTGGGTGATCTGCGACGCCGCCGCCTGCCACCTGTTCTCCTCCGACGACAACGGTCACCTCTACCGGTCGCAGACGTCGGTCGCGAACTTCCCGGACGGCATGAGCGACCCGGTCATCGCCGCCCAGGACGCGGACCGGTACGCGTTGTTCGAAGCGTCCAATGTGTACAAGGTGGCGGGCGCGGACCAGTACCTGCTGATCGTGGAGGCGATCGGCGTCCGGGGAAGGTACTTCCGGTCCTGGACGTCGAGCGCGATCGCCGGACCCTGGACACCGCTGGCCGACACCGAGAGCGCCCCGTTCGCCGGCGCGGCCAACGTCTCGTTCCCGGCCGGCTCGTGGACGACGGACATCAGCCACGGCGAGATGATCCGGGCCGGTACGGACCAGACGCTGACCATCGACCCCTGCCGCATCCGCTACCTCTACCAGGGCCGGGACCCCGCCTCCGGCGGGGACTACAACAGCCTGCCGTGGCGGCTGGGCCTGCTGACGCAGACGAACGCCACGTGCTGACCGGAGCCCGCCGGAAGCCCGGCGGGCACGCT
The DNA here is from genome assembly GCF_042881395.1 of Amycolatopsis sp. NPDC058278. NCBI lineage: Bacteria > Bacillati > Actinomycetota > Actinomycetes > Pseudonocardiales > Pseudonocardiaceae > Amycolatopsis > Amycolatopsis sp. NPDC058278. The sequence goes on from NZ_JBHVXZ010000085.1 coordinate 35,730, forward strand.
GAGGGAGAGGACCTGGCCTGCTTCACCGTACCGGCGCGGTGAAGCAGGCCAGGGCCGTCGACGCCGGGCCGGGATCGGTCAGCCGGCGCGGTCGAGGTCGGCCAGGTCGAGGACGAAGCGGTAGCGGACGTCACCCGCGGACAGCCGGTCCAGGACCTCGTTCACCCGGGCCGACGGGACGGTTTCGACGTCGGCGGTGACGGAGTGGCGGGCGCAGAAGTCGAGCATCGCCGCGGTCCCGGGCCGGCCGCCGCTGCCCGCCGAGGTCAGTTTCTTGCGGCCCACCAGCAGGTCCATCGCCTCGACCGTGAGTGAGCCGAGGTGGCCGACCTGGCTGAGGGTGCCGTCCAGGGCGACCAGCCGCAGGTACGGGCCGAGGTCGTGGGGCACCGCGATGGTGTCGATGACGACGTCGAACCGGTCGCGGGCCGCTTCGAGCTGCCGGGGATCCGCCGACACCAGCAGCTCGCGCGCCCCGAGCCGGGTCGCATCCGCGGCCTTGCCGGCCGACCGGCTGATGACCGTCGTCTCGGCGCCGAGGGCGACCGCGAGCTTGACCGCCAGGTGCCCCAGGCCGCCGAGGCCGATCACCGCGACCCGGGTGCCGGGCCCGGTGCCGAGCGCGCGCAGCGGTTCCCAGACCGTGATTCCCGCGCACAGCAACGGTGCGGCGGCCGCCGGGTCGAGACCCGCCGGGAGCCGGTAGGCGAAGTCTTCCCGGACGACGTATTCGCGGGCGAACGCGCCCAGCGTGGGGGAGCCGTCGTGGCGGTCGGTTCCGCCGTAGGTCAGCGTGGGGAACTCGGCGCAGAAGTTCTCCTGGCCGCGGCGGCACATCGCGCACTTCCCGCAGGAGTCGACGATGTTGCCGACCGCCACCGGGTCGCCGGCCGCGAACCGCGTCACCGCCGGCCCGGTCTCGGTCACGACGCCGGTGAACTCGTGGCCCGGCACCAGCGCGGTGTCCCGAGGGCCGTGCAGCGCGTGCAGGTCGGTGTGGCAGACCCCGCAGTGGTCCACGCGGATCGCGATGTCGTCGTCGCGCAGGTCGCGCCGGTCGAGCGTGGCGCGCCGGAGGGTGGGGTCGTTCGCGCCGGCCAGCCAGCCGGTGGTGGTCCGCATCGCAGCTCCTCAAAAAAACAGAACAGTCGGTTTGTTTGCTCGACGCTAGCGCGCCCGGCCCGGGAAAAGCAAACCGACTGTTCTGTTGTAAGCTGGGCGGCATGGCCGACAAGCTGCTGACCTCGCGCGGAGCTGCCACGAAACAGCGCATCGTGGACGCGGCGACCGAGGAGTTCGCCCGGTACGGCATCGCCGGGGCGCGCGTCGAGCGCATCGTCGAGGCGGCCCGGACCAACCGGGCTCAGCTGTACGCCTACTTCGGCAGCAAGGACGGGCTGTTCGACGCGATCTTCTTCGCCTCGCTGGAGCGGATCGTGAACGTGGTGCCGATCGACGGCGCCGACCTCGCCGGCTGGGCGGTCCGCCTCTACGACGAGTACCTGCGGCGCCCGGACCTCATCCGGCTCGCGACCTGGACCCGCCTCGAGCGGCGGCCGGCCGGGCACCTGGTGGCCGACGCCGACCGGAGGGACGACCCCAAGCTGCGGGCCATCGCCGAAGCGCAGGCCGCGGGGCTGGTCCGGGCGGGCGACCCCTTCGACCTGATGGCGATGGTGATCGCGATGTCCATGGCGTGGTCGCCGGTCAGCAACGTCTACGCCGCCACGGACGCGGAACCGGCCGAGGTCCACGACCGGCGCCGGGCGTTGTTGCGGGAGTGCGTGCAGAGCGTCATCGCCCCCGCCTGACCCGGCGTGATCAGAGGGGCTTCGTGGGTGATGCCGCTCGCAGCACACGAGATGCCGACGGGAGCACGCGAGGCCCGTTGGCGCTCGGTCAGCGGGTCTTGCGGTCCCAGATCACCACCGGCGGCGCGTCCGGGTAGTCCGTGTCATGGGCGATGACCTTGTCCACCTTCGGGTTGTGGCGCAGGATCGGGAACTCGTCCATGTCGAACACGTTGTTCGGGCGGCGGGAGGCGAGCTCGTCGCCCTGGCCGGCCCAGCCGCTGGACTTGCCCGGCGTGTTCGGCAGGGCGATGTGGACGTCGCCTTCCGCGTTGCGGCCGAGCGCCTTCGACGCGTCCTTCCACACCTTTTCGCCGTTCGGGTGGTTGTCGGAGAAGTTGGGCATCTCGATGCCGTTGTCCTTCAGGATGCCTTCGAGGGTGTTGCCGCCCTTCTTCTTCGCCATGTCGATCGCCGGGTTTTCGATCGAGCCGTGGTACTTCGCGTCCGAGATCTTGGTGCCGGTCGCGGGGTCGACGACCGAGTCCTTGATGTGGCCGCCCGACCAGAACCAGGACTTGTCCTTGCCCGGCGCCATCATCTCGTCCCACTTCTTCGAGAACTTGGCGTACTGCTCGTCGGTCATGTTGTGCGGGCGGACCTTGCCGTCCGGGTCGCGGAACTCGGCCAGGCCGTCCGGCTTCTTGGCCCCCGGTGGGAGCTTCGCCGCGTCGCCGCCGCCCGCCGGGTTGTCCGGGGCCTTCGGGCCGCCCGTCTTGCCGCAGGGGCTCTGCACCAGGCCGAGCGGGTCGCTCTGCAGGTGGGGCTGCGCCACGTAACCCACCGGGTCGGGCGCCGCGGCCAGGCCGAGCGGGTCCTGGCTCAGGTACCGGCCCGTCCGCGGGTCGTAGTAGCGGTAGACGTTGTAGTGCAACCCGGTCTCCGTGTCGCGGTACTGGCCCGGGAAGGCCAGCGGCATCGGCGCGGTGCCGGAGGTCGAGGGCAGCAGCTCGCCCCAGAAGCTCGTCCGCGCCTGCCAGCCGAGCGTCCCGTCCGGGCCGACGAGCTCGGTCGGCGTGCCGGCCGGTGACGTCACCACCGTGTGGAAGCGCACCTCGGAGCCCCGCTGCTCGACCTGGACCACCGGCCGGCCGTCGCCGGGGTGCCGCTCCCAGGTGAGCACGCGCGAGGAACCGTCGTCGGTCAGCTCGATCTCCTCGACGAGCTCGCCGCCGCTCCAGACGAACCACGTCTCGGCGGTCCGCCGCGTTGCGCCGTCCTCGCCGAGCACCCAGCGCCGCTTGGCGAACCGCCGTCCCAGCGGGTCGTAGAGGTAGGTCCAGAACGACTCGTCCGGGGCGATGACGGCGACCAGCCGGTCCAGCTCGTCCCAGACGAACCGCCATTCCGCCGGCCCGGCCGCCGTGGGCCGCACCCGGCCGGTCACCCGGCCCTGCGGGTCGTGGCCGTACCGCGTCCCGGCCGGCGGCACGAGCCGGCCCGCCGCGTCGTAGGTGAAGCGTTCGACGCCGTCGGGTGCGTGCACCTCGGCGACCCGGCCCGCCTGGTCGAACCCGAACCGGACCGGCCACGGGTCGTCGATCGCGGCGAGCTTGCCGTCCGGCGTGTACGTGTAGGCGCGCCGGCCCAGGCCGGTGATCGTCTGCTCGGCGAGCCGGTCCGCGGCGTCGAAGACCTGGCGCAGCACCACTTCGCCGTCGACCGAGCGAGCGGTTTCACGGCCGGCTTCGTCGTACTCGAAGGTGATTTCGTGGCCCGCGACGCGAAGCGACGCCGGGCGATCGCCGTCGTACCGCCACTCGCTGTCCACACCGGACAGCGTGGTGCGGTGGACGCCCGCGGCGTCGTAGGTCCAGCGCACGCCGACGCCGTTGAGGGTCTCTTCGCGCACCCGCCCGCGTTCGTCGCGCACGATCTGCAGGACCGATTCGTTGTTGATCGCGTACTCGAGCTGCCCCAGTGCGTCGTAGGCGTACCCGGTGACACCGGTCGCCGTCCGCCGTTCGACGACGTTGCCGAGCGCGTCGTAGACGTATTCGGTGACTTCGCCGAGGCCGTTCGTCATCCGCCGCAGCTGCCCGGCTTCGTCGTAGGCGTAGGTCAGCCGGCGCCCGTCGAAGTCGGTCTCCTCGACGAGCCGTCCGGCGGGATCGTAGGTGTAGCGCCAGGTCAGGCCCCGCGGGTTGGTCACGGCGACCAACCGCAGTTCGGCGTCGTAGCGGTACGCCGTGCGCGCGCCGGCGGCGTCGATCTCTTCGATCGGCAGGCCGAACGGGCCGTACGTGCGCCGGGTCGTCCGCCCGGTGGCGTCGCGGTGCTCGACGACGCGGCCTTCGCCGTCGTGGCGCCAGCTTTCCCGCTCGCCGTGCGGGCCGATCCGCCAGGCGCGCTGTCCTTCCGCCGTCCAGCCCAGCCGGGCGGCGCCGCCGGAGGCGGTGTGCACCAGCCGGGGCCTGCCGAACGGGTCGCGGTCGCCCGGCCGCGCCGCCGCGGTGATCACCGGTTCGTCGCCGAGGGCGTCCGCCGGTCCGTCGACGCGCAACCGGGTGGAGACGCCGGGGAGCGCGGCGTAGGGATCGGACGCCGGGGCGACGGCCCGCACGTTCCCGGCGCGCAGTTCCACCTCGCCGGTCCCGGTGGGGGTGAGCCGGACCTCGGAGCCGTCCGGCCGCGTCACCGTCGTCAGCACGCCGTTCTCGTAGCCGTAGAAGGTGATCCGGCCGAGTTCGTCGGACTGCGACAGCAGGTCGTCGTACCGGGTCCACGAGTACCGGCGCGTGTGCCCGAGCGGGTCGGTCCGCTCGACGAGCTGGCCGGCCTCGTTCATCCGGTAGGTCCAGGTGTGGCCGAGCGCGTCGGTGTGCCGGGTGGTCCGGCTCCCGGTGTCGTAGGCGAAGGTGCCGTTGAGGTAGCGCTCGGCGCCGACGCTGCGGACGCAGCGGCCCTCGGCGTCGTAGACGTACCGGTACCAGGTACCGGTGCGGTCCTGCCAGCCGACGATCCGGTCGTCGACGTCGTAGTCGAGGTTCACCGGGCGCCCGGTGAACCCGGCGATCTGGGTCAGCTGGCCGAGCCGGTTGTAGCCGTACCGGACGACCGGCGCGCCACCGGGCACGCCGAGCGCGGTGATCCGCCCGGAGCCGGCTTCGACGCTGATCTCGGTGCCGTCGTCCCGGCGCAGCAGCCGCGGCGCACCGCTCTCGGCGTGCTCGACCGTGGTGCGGCTGCCGCCCTGCTCGATGACCGTCAGCGGCAGCACGCGGCCGGGGCCGGCCGCGAACACCAGGTCGCGGGCACCCGCCGACAGCCGGTAGCCCTCGGCGGTCCGGCGCAGCGGGTGGCGCGGGCCTTCGATCGGCAGCACGGGCCGGTCGCCGTCCGGTCGCGGGTACACGAGAACCATGCCGTCCTCGGCGAAGAACCGCAGGTGCTCGCGGTCGGCCTCCAGTCGCTGGTCCAATGTGGACGCCCAGGAGCGGCCGAACCACCGGCCGGCGCGGTAGGCCGACAGGTGCGTGCGCGAGAGCTCGAGGTCGCCCGCCTCACCCGGCAGCGTCAGGTCGACCTGCTTCAGCACCACCTCGCCGGTGGCGACGTCCACCGGGTCGGAGACGCAGACCTTCTTGTCGTCCGGCACCGCGCGGTCGCGCGGGCCGTCGCCCTTCGGGTCCCCCTTCGGTTTGCCGCCGCCGTCGGGGCCGCCCCGGGGCGTGCCCCCGGGCGGGTCGGCCTTCGGTGGCGGCGGGGTGTCGGACGGTGGGTCGCTCTTCGGGGGCGGATCCGTTTTGGGCGGTGGATCGGACTTGGGCGGCGGGTCGCCCTTCGCGCCCGCCGCGCTGGTGCTGTCGTCGCCCTTCGGTGGCGGGTCGGTCTTGGGGGGCGGGTCGGTCTTCGGGGGTGGTGCGTCCGGGCCGCCCTTGCCCTTGGGACCACCGATGTCCTTGGGACCGCTTTTGATGTCGGTGTGCTTCGGCGGGGGCGCGGCCTTACCCGGCTTGATGTTGCGCAGCGCCTTCGCCGCGTCCGCGAACAGATCACCCGCCCGCTTCAGCAGCGGAACCAGCGCCTTCAACGCGGTCACCAGCCGCTTGACCAGGTCGGCGATCTTCGACGCGGTCTTCGCGACCGCGTTGATCACCTGCGGCACGACCCAGGTCATCCCGATCCCCAAGGTGAACACGACCTGCAACGCCCAGCTGATCAGGTGCCCGACCAGCTCCGCGATGATGTCCCGCACCAACGCCCGCACCGCGGCGACGACCTCACCGGCGGTCTTGACGCCGCTGGAAGCGCCTTCACAGCCCTTCTGGGCCGTCTCCAGGAGCGTCACGGTGTCCTGCGCGCGCTGGCGGTAGGTGTCCGCGGCGGCGCCGGTCCACGACGAGACGTCGGTCTTGACCATGCCGGTCAGGTCCACGCCGACGCTGCCCAGCTCGGTGGCGACGTTCTTCCACGTCTCGGACTGCGCCGCGATCTCGTCGGCGTTACCGGTCAACCCGTTCAGGGCCTCCTTCAACGGCCCGACGTGCTCGATCAACCAGCCGACACCGGCGGCGAGGATCGCCCCGAACGGGTCCATCGCCATCGACAACGCGTCCAGCGCCGTCCCGACGGCCCCGAGCGCGACCGACGCCCAGTCCCCGCTCTCGATGGCCGACTTCAGGTCGTTCGCCGACTCCAGCAGCGAAATGCCCGAGTACGCCTTCGTGGAGTCCTTGGTCTCCGCCACCAGCGGGTTCGCCACTGCACCACCCTCTTTTCACCGAGTGTTGGCCCAAAATTAGCAGCGCCGGACCCGGCCCCACCGGTACCCGCACCCCGCTGCCCGAAAATCCACGATCGCTGTCCGGGGCGGGCAACGGTCACCGACGTGGAGGTGATCACCACCGGAGAGGGTGGACGAGTGGGCGGTTCTGACCTCTCTCCCCGGCGAGACCGCTCTTAAAGTCACTCGCGACCGGAAGATCCCCCGACGGGAAGGGGCGCCATGGACGGGCTGATGCAGCCACGGCCACTCACCCTCGCCCACGTCCTGGAGCGTGCCGAGCGGCTCTACGCGCACAAGGAAGTCGTCACGGCCGGAGGCGAGCGGCTGACGTACGCCGAGGTGGCCGGCGGGACCCGGCGCCTCGCCACCGCGCTGGACGCCCTCGGCGTCCCGCCCGGCGCCCGGGTCGCGACCTTCGCGAGCAACCACCGGCGGCACCTCGAGCTCTACCTGGCCGTGCCGGTCACCAAGCGGGTGCTGCACCCGATCAACATCCGGCTGCCCGCGGAGCACCTCGAGTACATCGTCGAGCACGCCGAGGACGACGTGGTGTTCGTCGATCGGGCGCTGCTGCCGCGGATCTGGCCGAGCGCGGGCCGCCTGCCGCGGGTGCGGTACTGGGTCGTGCTGCCCGACGACAGCGACGAGCCGATCCCGGCGGACCCCCGTGTCCTGCACTACGACGACCTGATCGCCGCGGCGGCGCCGTTCACCGGCTCGTTCGAGGACACCTTCACGCTCGCGGACGAGCACCTCGCGTCCGGGCTGTGCTACACGTCCGGGACGACCGGGCCGCCCAAAGGCGTGCTCTACAGCCACCGCTCGACGGTCCTGCACGGCCTGGGGACGCTCGCCGCGGGTCTCGTCGGCCTGTGCGAAAGCGACGTCGTGCTGCCGATCGTGCCCATGTTCCACGCCAACGCCTGGGGCCTGCCCCACGGCGCGATGCTGGCGGGTGCCGCGCTGGTGCTGCCCGGGCCGTCCGCGGACCCGGACCACCTGCTGCGGCTGATGGCGGCCGAGCGGGTCACGGTCGCCGGCGCCGTCCCCACGGTCTGGACGACCATGGCCCCGGGGCTGCGGGAGCACGACCTGAGCGCCACGCGGTTCCTGCTGGGCGGCGGATCGGCCGTCCCGCCGGCGCTGTCGGAGACCTACCGCGCCGCGATCGGCGTGCCCATCACGCACTCCTGGGGGATGACGGAGGTCAGCCCGGTCGGGGCCATCGGCGGCACGCGCACCCAGCACCGGGACGCGCCCGCGGCGGCCCAGGTGGCCGTGCGGGCCGCCCAGGGCCAGCCGTTGCCGCTGGTGAACGTGCGGATCGTCGACGTCGAGACCGGCCGCGAGCTGCCCCGCGACGGCGACGCCGTCGGTGAGCTGCAGGTCGCGGGCCCCTGGGTGGCGGGCGGCTACTACCGGGTGAGCGCCGACGGCAGCTTCACCGCCGACGGCTGGCTGCGCACCGGCGACCTCGCCACCATCGACGCCGAGGGGTACCTGCGGCTGGTGGACCGGATGAAGG